>DAOUYK010000197.1 GCA_030666145.1 Mycolicibacterium sp.
GCCATGGTGTCAACGATGCTACTGAGGCATAGCAGGTGTCTAGGAATCGCGATTATTGGCTCAAAGATGAACGACGCGTTGCCTCCTCGTGGTCGTCGGGGCGCAGATCAGACCGGCTCAGGTGGTAGCTCTTGGCCAGGCCGCAAACGAGGCAGCCAGCGAGTTGACGCGGGTCTCGGGACGAAACGCCCGTTTAACGGCAAAATCCGCCGCGAGATGGTCCGAGTCACTACCATCACTGGCGGAATAGCTCACTATGGCGCCAAGAGAGGTCCGATGACCAGCGAACAAGGCATAGAAGCAGCCGGCGTCGAGGGACGCCTCGAATGGTTGCGAAGCTCAATGAAGGCCGAACCGTCCGGTGCCGCAGAAGCAGCCTGGGCCTGGATCCTGGATCTGTCCGACCGCTCCAAGCCCGACCCCGCTGCTGCAGACGCCGAACTTAACGAGTTGTTCAGGATGGGTACTGTGCCGACCGATCTGCATGGGCCCACCGAGGGCATTCTCGTGATGACGACGACCAACCCCAAACTGGACACGGCGGTGCGGGCGGTGACCGCGCTATGGATGCCATGGCAGGGCAAGCGGTTTGATTCGGGTGCCGGCACCGGCGACAACCGGCTCACCAAGAGCACCGGCCTGGTGTCCAAGCTGCTCTGGCCGCTGTACTCGATGCGCGACGCCGAAGCTGGCAAGCTGGCGTTCGATTTCAAGACCTACGTCGAGGCCGGGAAAGATGACCCGGACCTGCAGGTGATGGTCATCGACTACGCCAACGTGGAGAAGAACCCCCGTCTGATCATTCGCAGCGTGCGCGACGAGCTTGTCGAGCTCGTCGACGGG
This sequence comes from Mycolicibacterium sp., assembly GCA_030666145.1. Lineage (GTDB taxonomy): Bacteria > Actinomycetota > Actinomycetes > Mycobacteriales > Mycobacteriaceae > Mycobacterium. The sequence continues at coordinate 844 of DAOUYK010000197.1, forward strand.
GTCTTCCTCGGGAAGATCTTGTTCAACTCCGGGGATGCCTACAGCAAGATCGGCTATTTTGCACTGCGCACGCCGCGTTGATCAACAACTCCTAGAGACGAGGAATCAAAGTGAGCCGTCAGTGGTATGAGCAACCGTCGTTGATCCTGCAGGCCAGGGAGCTGATGAAGCAGCGGGTCAAACTGCGCGAGGAGAATCTCTTCGAGAACCCAGACATCAGGCCGAAAGAGGATCTCGGCAAGCCGACCGACGAAGAAGAGCGAGCTCGAACACCCAACGGCACTTTCAACGATCTCGACGAGCCGTGGATGGGCGCGAAGGGCACCGGCTTCGGCCGGAACTCTCCTACCGAAAAGACGATCGTCGACCGGAAGCGGCTGCTCGAACCGGACCCGCGGGTGATCAGCCGCCGGCTGATGGCGCGCGACGAGTTCAAACCCGCCGGCATCGTCAACTCCATCGCGGCCGCCTGGATCCAGTTCGAGAACCACAACTGGTTCTTCCATGGCAACGGGGTGCCCGACAAGACCATCGACATTCCGTTACGCGACGGCGACGACTTCCCCGAGAATCCGATGCGGATTCGCTCCACGATTCCGCTGCACGGCGAGATCAAGGACGGCTGCCCCGCGCCGACGTTCGAGAACACCGAAACCCACTGGTGGGACGGCTCGCAGATCTACGGCAGCGGGGTCGAGAAGCAGAACCAGCTTCGCACCTTCATCGACGGCAAGATCAAGGTCGCCGACGACGGGCGGCTGCCCACCAGCGACATCCCCGGGGTCGACCTGACCGGTTTCCAGGAGAACTGGTGGGTGGGTGTCGGGCTGTTGCACACCCTGTTCGCCCGCGAACACAACGCCGTTTGCGATGCGTTGAAAAAGGCATACCCCAGCCTCGACGACCAACGCCTCTTCGAGCTCGGCGTGATGGTGGTCTCGGCGCTGATCGCCAAGATCCACACCGTGGAGTGGACGACGTGCGTGCTGCGTCATCCCGCGCTTCAGATCGGCATGAACGCCAACTGGTTCGGCGCGCTCGGCGAGACGTTCAAGGACAAGATCGGTCGCATCGGTGACAGCGAGTTGCTCTCGGGCATCGTGGGGTCGCCCGCGGATCATCACTCCGCGCCGTTCTCGCTGACCGAGGAGTTCGTCTCGGTGTACCGGATGCACCCGCTGATCCCGGACGACTGGAACTTCTTCTCACTGGAGTCCGGGGAGCACCTCGAGCACCGAAACTTCACCGATCTGCAGGGCCGGTACACGCGCGATTTCATGGACCGGATGCAGATGGGCGATCTGTGGTATTCGATGGGGGGCGCGAGCGCCGGTGCGATCTGCCTGCACAACTACCCCAACGCGCTGCGTCAACTGACCCGGATCGACGGGCAGATCACCGACCTCGCGACCCTCGACATCGTACGGGATCGCGAGCGCGGCCTACCCCGGTACAACAACTTCCGCGAGGTGTTGCACATGCCGCGCCGGAAGAGCATCGACGAGATCACCCCGAACCAGCAGTGGGCCCGGGAGATCAACGAGATCTACAACGGCGACGTCGACGCCGTCGACCTGCAGATCGGGATGCAGGCCGAGCAACCGCCGAAGGGATTCGGCTTCTCCGACACCGCGTTCCGCATCTTCATCCTGATGGCATCGCGGCGGCTCAAGAGCGACCGGTTCTTCACCAACGACTTCAAGCCGGAGACCTACACCCAGGTGGGCTTCGACTGGGTCAACCACAACACGATGAAGGATGTGCTGTTGCGCCACTACCCGGAGCTTCAACCGGTGATCGGCGATGTTGAGCGCGTATTCGCGCCGTGGCCGAAGCTCGGGGCTCCGGTGCCGGGAAAGAAAAACCCGATCGTCCAACTTGCAGATTCCGTGCGCGCCTACATGCCCTGGGGGTAAATGATCGTGGCTGATGACTTCCCGCACGCATCCGTCCTGGAAGGCATCCGGTTCACCACACAGATCGGTGCGCCTAGCATCATCCTCGGTCTGTTCAACAAGCGGGAGCTGCCTACCAGGATCGCATCAACGGTGGGTGCCGATTATTTCGGTTACAGGCTGGTGGAAGGGATGGTGCGCAGCTACGGTCCGGGACCTTTCTACGTCCGGGTCGCCCGCGATGAAACGCTGCTGCTGCACGATCCGGCCGACCTGAAGTTCGTGTTGAGCAGTTCCCCGGACCCGTTCGCCTCCGACCTGGAGACAAAACGCAAGGGGATGGCGGCGTTCCAGCCTGATGCACTGACGATTTCACGGGGTCAAACATGGGAGGACCGGCGTCGGTTCGCCGACGCCGTTCTCGACTCCGAAAAACCGATGCACCGGATGGCGGAGCCATTCGTCAGCATCGCCGCCGAAACCGCCAGGGAGCTCGCATCGGAAACGATTCGGTGGCAGAACTTCAATGCGGCCTTCCAGAGGATGACGCGCCGAGTCGTCTTCGGCAACAGAGCTGCCGACGACACTCGTCTCACCGAGATATTGGGCGAGATGATGTCGGCCGGCAACAAGATGCCCGGTGAACCTGCTCCGCAATACAGCGAGTTCATCTCCATGATCGATGGATATCTTGACGCACCAGAACCGGACAGCTTGGCCGCGATGATCCCGCAGGCGCCGGCTCTTCCCGATGCTACGCCGTCTGGCCAGGTGATCCACTGGCTGTTCGCCATGGGTGACACGTTGGCGGCCAACGTCTTCCGCGCACTAAGCGCGCTTGCTGCACACGACGAGCAACGCTATGAAGTGGAAGTCGAGATGGCTAATCGGGACATCATGTCCGGGCCTGGCATCGCGTCGCTCGACTACCTCGCCGGATGCCTGTTCGAGACGATGCGACTTTGGCCGGCAACTTCGATGTTCGGGCGGGTAGCTATCCGCGATGTCGAGTTCCCCAACGGCGCCGTGCTCCCAGCAGGCGGCCAAGTGCTCATTTACAACGTGTTCAATCATCGCAATCGCGACCGCATCCCCTACGCGGACCGGTTTTCTCCAGGCGAATGGGTCAGCGGCGACGCCGGCAGCGACTGGTCATACAACTTCTTCAGTCACGGTCCCCAAGTCTGCCCGGGTATCGGCCTGTCGATGCTCCTCGGTCAAACCTTGCTAGCTCACCTTCTCGACGCCGGGACACCCGTCGTCTCAGGAACCCGGCTTGACCCGAGCAAGACGCTCCCCCACAGCCTGGATCTGTACGGGTTCAGCATCGATGTCGAACCGCGGCGCTGGTAGCCGGTTACGGGCCGAACAACCGCAGCATCGCATCGATGATCGGGATATTGGCAATGTCACCGCCATCCACCGATTCCGGTAGGTGCCGCTGCCTCCCTGCCGCCCGGCAGTTACCCCGGGGCGTTGTCCGGTTTTGTAGGCTTTGGCAATGCCGCTAAACAACGGTGACATTTTCGCCGGGTACACCATCCAGCGGCTGCTCGGCGCCGGTGGCATGGGTGAGGTCTACCTCGTCGAACACCCCCGCCTGCCGCGGCTGGACGCGCTCAAGATCCTGTCCGCGGGCGCGACAGACGATGAGGAATTTCGAGCCAGGTTCATCCGCGAGGCGGAGCTAGCCGCAACTCTGTGGCATCCGCACATCGTCGGCGTGCACGACCGAGGCGAGTTCGACGGCCGGTTGTGGATCTCAATGGACTTCGTAGACGGCACCGACGCCGGTCACATGCTCGAACAGCGCTACCCGTCAGGGTTGCCCTACCAGGATGTGGTGGAGATCGTCACTGCAGTTGCAGAAGCCTTGGACTTCGCTCATGAACGACGCCTGCTGCACCGAGACGTCAAGCCAGCGAACATCCTGGTCACTGTCCCTTCGGAGGGCGCTCGGCGGCGGGTGCTACTCACCGATTTCGGTATTGCCCGTGAAACCGACGATATGAGCGGCCTCACTGAGGCCAACATGGCAATCGGCACCGTGACCTACGCGGCACCCGAGCAGTTGACTAGCAGTTCACTCGACGGCCGGGCCGATCAATATGCCTTGGCGGCTACGACTTTCCATCTCTTGACCGGTACCCCCCTATTCAACAACTCCAATCGAGCCGTCGTGGTCGGCAACCATCTCCATACCCCGCCACCCAGGCTGTCCGAGCGCCGGCCCGACCTTGCTTACCTTGATGAAGTCATGGCGAGGGCTCTGGCCAAGGACCCCGACGACAGGTACCCGCGTTGCCTGGACTTTGCCCAAGCGCTCAGCATGCGACCTGACGTGACGACGCCCAAGACGACCACACCCGACAGCGTTGCCGAGGGCGTACCACCTGCCGCCGGCGAGCACACCGCTCCTTTCGACCCGGCCGAGGACCGCGTTCCGATTACAGCACCACCACAAACGAGTACGCCACCACAAACCAGTCGGCTGGATCTGATGACTGTGCTCGGCACCGCGCGTGGAATCCAGAAGCAACCGGCCGGCACCGGCAGCGGCGAGGAGATCTGGTCCTTCCGAGTCGAGCGATACGACTCCAAAGGGGAAGCGCACACCGTCGTTCCGGTGCAGCTGCGCGGGGGCTCCATTGCTGGCCAACTCTCCGATGGAGACGTTGTGGAGGTCAACGGTTTCTGGGATGGGCACACCTTGCTCGCCGATGCTGTGGTCAACCGCTCCGCTGGTACTCGCCGCCGACCCCCAGCAGCCCCGGTCAAAGCAAAATCCGGCAAGGCACCGACTTGGCGGTCGCGCAAGGCGTTGACGGCCGTCTTAGTCGCAATAGTCGCGGTCATCGCAGTCACGGCCATTGTTGTCACCGGCGGGTTCGGGCTGTGGTCGAACACCGGCGCGGGGCCGGTTGTCAAGCCAGAGCAAGCGACGGTGTTCTCCCCTGGTGGCGCACCTGACCATCCGGGGCAGGCGGGCCTGGCCATCGATGGGAATCCGGACACCTCATGGCCCACCGACGTTTACCAGGATCCCAAGCCGTTCCCGGTCTTCAAGGATGGCGTCGGTCTGATCCTGGAGTTGCCCGAGCCAACTTCACTGAGCGAAGTGACCATCGACGTGCCTAGCACCGGAACCGAGGTGCAGATCCGCGCAGCCGACAGTTCCTCTCCGGCCAGCCTGTCGGACACCACCGAGCTGACCCCACTGGTATCGCTGCAGCCAGGACAAAACACCATCACCATCGATCACCAGACACGAACATCCGATGTTCTGGTGTGGATCGCCAAATTGGGAACGACCGACGGGCAGAGCCGCACACAGATCTCAAATATCACGCTACGAGCCAGCCGTTGAGCTGCCCAGCCTCGCCGACGGGGGCGAGTTCCCGGAAGAGAAGTTCGAAGGGCAGGGTCCGCCACCAGCCAATTTTCGGCAAATTCCCCGCGGGCGCCCGACGTGCGGCATGGTTGAGGTCATGGTGAGCCAGAAGGTACCGAGCCCGAAGGACATTAAGGCCGCGGCGCAGGCCGCCGCAGAATCAGCACAACTCGCGGCTACCAGTGCCATGCGGATCCCACCCGCGTCGATCAAACTCGCTTCTGAAATGCCCGACCTCATCGTGAAC
>DAOUYK010000153.1 GCA_030666145.1 Mycolicibacterium sp.
ACTAAGGCCCTACTGGACGCCGGAATACCGTTCGAGGCGGTCGAGCAGGCGCACGTCGGTTACGTATACGGCAACTCGACCTGCGGGCAGCGGGCCGTCTACGAGCTCGGGATGACCGGAATCCCGATCACCAACGTCAACAACAATTGCTCCACCGGATCCACAGCGCTGTTTCTGGCTACGCAGTCGGTGCGCGGCGGACTCGCCGACTGCGCCCTCGCGCTCGGCTTCGAGAAAATGCAGCCCGGCTCGCTGCAAGGCGGACCCAGTGACCGCGAGCAGCCGCTGGGGCACCACATCCGAGCCGAGGCGGAGTTGTTCGAGTTTGCGTTTCCGGTGGCGCCGTGGATGTTCGGCGCCGCCGGCCTGGAACACATGCAGCGCTACGGCACCACCACCGATCAGTTCGCCAAGATCGGCGAGAAGAACCACCGGCATTCAGTGAACAATCCGTACGCCCAGTTCCAGGAGACCTACACCCTCGACGAGGTCAAGGCCGCCAAAATGATCTACGCTCCGGTGGAGCTGACCAGGCTGCAGTGTTCGCCGACATCCGACGGCTCCGCAGCGGCGATCGTGGCCAGCGAAGCGTTCGTCGACAAGCACGACTTGGCCGGGCAGGCGGTCGAGATCGTCGGGCAATCCATGGTTACCGATCTCGAGACCACGTTCACCGACAAGAGCGCGATCACCATCGTCGGCGCCGACATGACCCGCCACGCAGCCCGAAAAGTGTACGAGCAGGCTGAGATCGGCCCGGCCGACATCGACGTGATCGAGCTTCACGACTGCTTCTCGGTGAATGAGGTACTCACCTACGAAGCGCTCGGGCTCTGCGCAGAGGGCGAGGGCGGCGAGCTCATCGACAACGGGGAGACCACCTACGGCGGTACCTGGGTGGTCAACCCGTCAGGCGGCCTAATCTCCAAGGGGCATCCGCTCGGCGCGACCGGCCTCGCCCAGGCCAGCGAGCTCACCTGGCAGCTGCGCGGGACGGCCGACAAACGGCAGGTCGACGGCGCCAGGCTCAAATCCGGAGTTGCGCTGCAGCACAACATCGGGCTCGGCGGCGCCGTCGTCGTGACCGCATACCGCCCGGCCGAGCGTTAACCCTGGCGGCGGCACAGCGGGCCGACCGTTCCGATGAATCTGCCGTGGCCGGACACCAGTCCCAATCTCGGCCATCTCACCTCAGACTCCTGGAAACGAACCGTGGTTCCCTCCACAGGCTCCAGAACACGACGAGCGCGCGTTTCGAGGATCCGCTAGTCGTCACGACCGACATCACAGGAGAAACGGCAGACCGCGCCACCCCGAACTGGTCGACCCCACGACCGGCCGCCCGCGCCGCCCCGAACTGGTCGACCCCAGGACCGGCCGCCAGCTAGGGGTGCGTGGCGGGATTCTGGTGGCGCCCCTGAGGTCCAGGTTGTTGGGATCGTGAGCTTCGGCGTCGCAGTGTGGTGAACAGTCCCTGGCTAGGGCTGAAGAGGTAGGCGAGGGTGAAGGCTGCGCCGTTGGCCAGCACAACCATGGGCCCCGATGCGGTGTCGAGGTAGTAGCTTGCATAAACACCGACCAGGGCGCACGCGGCCGCCAGGGTGGGGGCGATGAGCAGCATGCGGCTGAATCGGTCGGTCAGCAGGTAGGCGGTGGCCCCTGGAGTGATGAGTAGAGCCACGACCAGGACGACGCCGACGGCTTGTAACGCCACCACGGCGGTCAGGGCCAGCAGCCCGAGCAGGGCTGCGCTGAGCACCTTGGGATTGAGGCCAATCGCGTGGGCATGGTTGGGATCAAAGGCGTAGAGAGTGAAGTCGCGACGCTTGTAGATCAGAACCGCCAAGACGATGGCGCCCAGGATTGCGACCTGGATCAGGTCCGAACGTGAGACGCCGAGCAGGTTGCCGAAGATTATGTGGTTGAGGTCGACCTGGCTAGGTGTGACGGATATCAGGACTAGGCCCAGAGCGAACAAGGTGGTGAAGACCACGCCGATCGCGGCGTCTTCCTTGGTACGGCTGGTGTCGCGGACGATACCGATGAGCGCGACTGCGGTGAAACCAAACAGAGCGGCGCCCAGGGCGAACGGCGCTCCCGCAATGTAGGCCAGCACGACACCGGGCAGCACTGCGTGTGAGACCGCGTCCCCCATAAGTGACCATCCGATCAGCACCAGCCAGCACGACAGCGTGCCGCACACGATGGAAGCGATCAGAGTGGTCGCGGTGGCGCGGACCATGAACTCCAGCCGCATCGGTTCCAGGAAGAATTCGAGGACGTTCATGGGCGCCCTGGAGTCCCGCTGAGGATGTCGAGGCCAAATGCCCGCGCGAGATGCTGCGGTTGCAGCGCAGTCTGGGGATCCGAGTGCAGCAGCACGGTTTGCATCAGCAGGATCGCCTCGTCGGCAAGCTCGGGCAAGGTGTGCAGGTCATGAGTTGAGACCAGGATCGTCGCGCCGCTGCTGGCAAGGTCACGCAACAGTGTGCTGATGGTGGCTTCGCTGCGTTTGTCGACTCCAGCGAATGGTTCATCGAGCAGCAGGAGGTCGGCGCCTTGGGCGATGCATCGTGCCAGGAACGCTCGTTTGCGTTGTCCGCCGGAGAGTTGCCCGATTTGGCGGTGCTGATAGTCGGTGAGTTCGACGCGCTCTAGAGCGTCATCGACGGCGCGTTGATCGGTGCCGCGGTCCCGTCGGGTGGGCCCCATATATCCGTAGCGACCCGTGAGCACGACGTCTCGCACCGAGAGCGGGAAGGCCCAGTCGATGGCCTCGCTTTGCACCATGTAGCCCACGACACCTGCCTTGCGCGCCTGAGCGGGGCTGCGACCGTGGATGCGAACGGTGCCCGTCTCGGGCCGCACCAAACCCATGATCGATTTGAAAAGCGTGGATTTTCCGGAGCCGTTCATGCCGACTAAACCGCAGACCCGGCCGGGTTGAATCGCCAGTGTGGCCTCGTGCAGAGCCAGCACGGCGCCGTAGCGCACAGTGACCGAATCCACCTGTAAGGCAGGGACTGTCACGAGATGCGCTCGGCGGTCAGTGCCGCCGCAATGATGGTGGCATCATGTCGGATCAACTCCAGATACGTCGGCACCGGCCCGTCGGCTTCGGAGAGTGAGTCGACGAATAGCACTCCCCCGAAGCGCGCATCGGTGGCTTCCACGATCCGCTGCATCGGCGCGTCAGAGACAGTGGATTCACAGAACACAGCGGGCACATCGTTGGTGTTGATGAACTCGATGGCCGAGACCATTTGCTGTGGGGTCGCCTGCTGTTCTGCGTTGACCGCCCAGATGTACTTCTCGGTCAACCCAGCATCGCGGGCCAGATACGAGAACGCGCCCTCGCAGGTCACCAATGCCCGCTGGGTGGGTGCAAGCGCGTCGAGCTGCCCGACAAGATCGTCATGGACCTCTTGGAGTTGGGTGCCGTAGGCCGCGGCGTTAGCGCGATAATCCTGCGCGTGAGCGGGATCGAGCTCGGCGAACGCCGAGGCCATGTTGTCGGCATAGATTTGCACGTTCAGCGGTGACATCCAGGCGTGCGGGTTCGGGATACCGGCGTAGGCATCCTCGGCGATGTTCAGCGGTTGCACCCCCTCACTGACCACCACATGCGGAACGTCGAGGCCGTCGACGAACTGAGCGAACCACGCTTCCAGGTTCAGGCCGTTGTCGAGTATCAGGTCGGCGCTGGCTGCCTTCTTTATATCGCCGGGTGTGGGCTCATAGCCGTGAATTTCTGCACCCGGCTTGGTGATCGATTCCACCGTCAGGTGCTCGCCGGCTACATTGGCAGCGATATCAGCCAGCACAGTGAACGTCGTGAACACCACGGGCCGCTGCGCTGGCTCGGCATCGCCAACCGGTGAGCAGGCGGCCACGAGCGCGGCCATACCGACGATGGCGATGCCTCTGGTCGCCGACCATGGGCCCCGTCGCCTCATGGCAACCTCCCACCCGGTCGTCGCGAATAGGCACACAATGTTTCGACAATCCGAAACTCTAGTATTGGTTGTCCGAATCAGCAAGGCGTTCGGCTGGTAACAGCGGACGCGGAGGGGACACGATCAGGGGATACCTGGGTCAGTTCGATGCTCGGCGAGCAGCTCGGCGAGGTGGATCCCTTCGCGGCCAGTCAGGTCAAGAAGTTGGGTTCGACAGGAGAAACCGTCGGTGATCACCGGCCAGGCCTCGTCGGCCTCCCGGACTGCGGGCAATAGGTCGTTCTCCGCGACGGCGATGCTGACATCGTAATGACCGCGTTCGGCGCCGAAGTTGCCTGCCAGGCCGCAGCAGCCGTGCACGATCCGCGTCGCGACACCTGCACGGCCGAGGATGTCGAGATCCGCTTCGAAACCCAGAACAGCACTGTGATGGCAGTGCGGCTGAACCACGGCGCTGACTCCAGAGCGATCCGGGGGCTGCCAGCCATCAGTCCCACTGAGTAATTCGGCCAGGGTCTTTACAGACCGCGAGACCGTGACGCTGGCATCACTGCCACCTAGTAGCTCAGCGGCGTCACTGCGGAACACCGCCGTACAGGACGGTTCCAAACCGACGATCGGCACATCAGACAGAGCTGTCTCAGCGAGGCCGGTGACGCTGCGGTGCAAAATTCTTCGCGCCGCATCGAGCTGTCCGGTGGATATCCAGGGCAGCCCACAACACATCCGGTGTTGCGGGATACGTACTGAGTAGCCGGCCCCCTCGAGCACACTCACCGCGGCGATGCCGACTTCCGGGGTGAAGTGGTTGGTGAAGGTGTCCACCCAGAGCATCACCGGATCGCCAATGGTGCTGGGATGTCGAGCGAACCATTGACGAAACGTCTGTGTAGCGAACACCGGCAAGCCACGCCGGGCGTCCACTCCAGCCAACCGCTTACCGAGCGGGGCCAGCGGTCCTGCCATCACACGGTTGACCGTGCGCGGCATCAAGGATGCCAACCGAGCCCAGCGCGGCAGCCAACCCAGCGAGTAGTGGGTGGCCGGCCGGAGCCGGTGACGGTACCGCTGAAACAGGGCCTCAGCTTTCAACGTCGCCATGTCCACTCCGGTTGGGCACTCCGACGAGCAGGCCTTGCAGGACAGGCACAGGTCGAGTGAATCCAAGACCTCCGGTGTGCGCCAGCCCCGCACGATTGATCCGTTAGCAAGTTCCTGGAGCACCCGGGCGCGGCCTCGGGTCGAGTCTTTCTCGTCTCTAGTGGCCCGGAACGACGGGCACATCACGCCGGGGCCGCTGGAGATCCGACATTTCCCGACACCGGTGCAGCGATGCACTGCTGTGCTGAAATCGCCGCCGTCATGGCGGTAGCCGAAGGCCAGATCCGAGACCATCGACCGCGCGGATGTCTCGCGCAGATCGGCGTCCAGCGGTCGCGGTCGCACGATGACCCCTGGGTTCAGGACATCCTCCGGATCGAACACGCTCTTCGCGGCGGCAAAGGTGTCGATCGCGGCGGGGCTGTACATCAGCGGCAGCAGCTCCCCCCGCGCGCGTCCGTCCCCATGCTCACCCGACATCGAACCACCGTAGCCGGCAACGAGTTTCGCCGCGTCAGTGAGGAACTCCCGGAACACGGCGCTCCCGTCGGCACGGCCGAGCGGAAAGTTGATACGGATATGAATGCAGCCGTCGCCGAAATGCCCATAGGGCACGCCAGTCAGTTCGCGCTCTGCCATCAGCGCCTCGAACTCACGCAAGTAGCTGCCAAGATGTTCCGGTGGCACGGCTGCGTCCTCCCAACCGGACTTGCCGGCGGGATCGGTCGCCCGGGCCGCCAGGCCGGCGCCGTCTTCGCGGATCTTCCACAACGCGGCTGCCTGGCTCGCGTCACCGACCAACCAGCCCTGCATGGCGTCCGCCGCGGTAAGCGCAGCGGCGGCGCGGGCAGCCACCTCGGCCGCGTCGTCTCCGCAGAGCTCGATCAGCAGCCAGCCCTTCCCGGAGGGCAGCACAGGCACGGCGGCCGCGCCCCGAAGCGCGCGAACCACATTCACGATGCGGGCGTCCAGACCCTCGAGCGCCACCGGGCGGAACGGCAGAATGGCGGGGACGGCGTCAGCTGCGGTCGGCATATCGGGATAACCCACAACCAACAACAGGCTCACTGCGGGTGCGCGTACTAGCTGTAGGGTGGCTTCGCGCACCAAGCCCCAGGTGCCTTCGGTTCCGACGAACGCCTTCGCAACGTCGAAGCCGCGCTCGGGCAGCAGGTGTTCCAACGAATAGCCCGAAACCTGCCGGGGGAATCGGCCGAACTCGGTGCGGATCAAACCGAGCCGCGACGCGACGACGCTGTCCAGCCCGGACAAGGCGGAGGACGTGCCGCCCTCAGCCGGGCCACCGAAGCGGAGAAGCTCACCGGTGCCCGCCACCACTTCGAGTTCAGCGACGTTGTCGGCAGTGCGCCCGTACCCCAGCGCCCGTGAACCACAGGCGTTGTTGCCGATCATTCCGCCGATCGTGCATCGGCTGTGCGTAGACGGGTCGGGGCCAAAGCGCAGGCCATGCGCTGCCGCCTCCCGTTGTAGGTCGTCGAGAATCACGCCGGGTTGCACGACCGCGGTCGCCGACCCGGGGTCGACGCAGCGGATGCGGTTCAGATGGCGGGAGAAGTCGAGCACGATGCCCGGGCCCACCGCGTTGCCTGCGATCGACGTACCGGCGCCCCGAGCAGTGATCGGCACGCGTCGCGACCGCGCCACCTCGACGATGGCCACAATCTCGTCAGGGTCCTTGGGAAAGACGACGACATCAGGCACCACGCGGTAGAGCGACGCGTCGGCGGAGTACTCGGCACGCCGCCGTGGTGAAGAATCGACATCGGCCAGGCCCGCACGCCGAAGCGTTGCGACGATGTCGGCCTCGGGAAATCTATCTGCCACGGCGTCGCGGGCTCGGGGCCGCGTGCTGGAGCCTGGCACCGTCGTCCGGGGTGGCTACAGCGACCTTGTACGTCATCACTCCGATTGTCTCGTACTCCTGCTGGCAGGACCGTCGAACCGGGCCTCGAGCCACAGCCCCAAGTCCAGCCGCCTTTTCAGGGAGATGTTTCACCAGTAGGTCAGCGCCCGCTCGAAAGCTTTGGTCAGCAGAGCCTTATCGACCTTCACCGGTGCATTGTTCAACAGCCGTTGTTGAGGCAAGGCGCCCGCGGCAAGGGAAGAAGCGTCAGCCCTGCTGTATCCGACTTCCGCGAGTCCGCTAGGCATGCCCACGTCGCGCATGATTCGGATCAGCTGCTCGGCCAGGACGTCGCCCGCTTCGCTTTGGGCCGCGGCGTCGTGAATGTCGGCACCGAGGTGCTGCGCCGCGTCGAGATGCCGACGTGGATCTGCGTGGGCTGTGAGCCGAAAAGTGGCCGGTGCGTTGAGAATCACTGCCATGCCATGGGGCACCAGGGGCTCAGCTCCGGGGTACCCGGATGGGTGAAATTCGCGGGCCTGACCGGCCACCGCGTAGGCCATCGCATGGGGGATGTGCACCCCTGCGTTGCCGAAGGCGATGCCCGCCAGAGTTGCCGCCCACATGGTCTGCTCCCGGGCCTCGTGATCGGATGCGTCGTTCACGGCGCGTTGCAGGTACCAGCCGAGAAGTTGCAGCGCTTCGCGGCTACCCAGGTCGCTCCACGGGTTGGCGCCTTGGCTCATCGGGCGTCGGCTCCGCGGCTGCGACGCTGTGCGGTTGACGAAGGGTCTAGCGGTGTAGGACTCCAGCGCGTGGGAAAGCACGTCGAGTCCGCTGCACGCGACGACGTTGGCGGGCAGGGTGTCGGTGCTGTCGGGATCGACGAGCGCCTCGGAGGGACGCAGCGCCGGAGAGGCAATCCCAGTCTTAGCGGACATGGACAGCAAGTCGAAGATCGCGATGCCGGTGACCTCGCTGCCGGTGCCTGATGTCGTGGGGCAGGCGATATGCGGCTGCAGCGGGCCCGGCACAGCCTTTCCCGCACCGATGGGCGCATTCACGTAGTCAAGGAAGTCGGCCGGATGGCTGGCGTACAGGTTGGCCGCTTTAGCGGTGTCGATTACCGATCCCCCGCCAAGGGAAATATAGCCGTCTGGGTTTACTTCCGACGCGAAAGCCGCTGCATCTCTCAATGATTCATCGGTAGGTTCAATCCGTGCATCGATGTAGCGCACGACGTCGATGCCCGCTTCGCGTAAGGACCGCGCCGCGGTGTCGAACACAGCGAGGCGGGCGACTGTAGCGTCGGAGAACAACGCCGCCCGAGTAATTCCCAGGGCCTTGGCTCGGTCACCGACTTCCCGCAAACACCCTCGGCCGAAGGTGACTCGCGAGGCATCGACGGTGAATGCCGT
>DAOUYK010000192.1 GCA_030666145.1 Mycolicibacterium sp.
CGACTGCGACAGCGTCGTCGAGTCGGTACGCATGTACGTGATGTAGCCGTTCTCGTAGAGACGTTGCGCAATGCTCATCGTCCGCTCCGAGGAGAATCGCAGCTTGCGACCGGCTTCCTGCTGCAGCGTCGATGTCATGAAAGGCGGGTAGGGCCGGCGCGTGTGGGGCTTTTGCTCGACAGACGACACCTGCAACGCAGCGCCACGCAAACCCAAGGCCAGGTCGCCCGCCGCCGCCTCGTCCAAGACGAGCACCTCGTCGGGTTTCTTGAGCGCACCCAGGGAGTCGAAATCACGGCCGGTTGCCACCCGCCGCCCATCGACGGTGTTCAGCTTGGCGGTGAACTTGGGAGGAGAGGCGGCTGCATCGGACACGCTGGCGTCGAGTTCGGCGGTGACATCCCAGTAGCCCGCGCTGTGGAATGCCATTCTCTCGCGTTCCCGCTGCACGATGATGCGGGTCGCGACGGACTGCACCCGGCCTGCCGACAGCTTCGGAGCGATCTTCTTCCACAGCACCGGGCTGACCTCATAGCCGTAGAGCCGGTCGAGGATGCGCCGGGTCTCCTGCGCATCCACCAGGTCGTTGTCCAGGTCGCGCGGATTGTCGGCGGCCGCGCGGATAGCCGGCTCGGTGATCTCGTGGAACACCATCCTCTTGACCGGTATGCGCGGTTTCAATGTCTGGAGCAGATGCCAGGCGATCGCTTCACCCTCACGGTCACCGTCTGTGGCCAGGTAAAGCTCGTCGGCGTTCTTGAGCAGGCCTTTCAGCTCGGTTACGGTGCTCTTCTTATCGGGGCTGACGATATATAACGGTTCGAAATCGGCATTGACATTGACTCCGAGGCGTGCCCACGGCTCGGATTTGTACTTGGCAGGGACGTCTGCGGCGACCCTGGGCAGGTCACGGATGTGTCCACGGGATGACTCGACGACGTAGTTGGACCCCAGATATCCTGCGATCTTGCGTGCCTTGGTAGGCGACTCGACAATTACGAGTCGCCGGACGCGGTTCTCGTCAGCCACCTTCGCCTAGCTCCACTTCTTCTGCTGCCAGTCGGGCCGCCGTTATTCGTGCGACCCGCTCTGGCAACTGACAATTTGGCACCCCCGGCCTGCCGACGCAAACTGGCCTTCGGCCGTAAATGTCGGAAATGCTTTTATACCCGTGGCCAACACGCCAGCGCTTCGTCACCATCAGGTGGTTCCCCCAAGTTCTCTACCAGGCGCGATAGCCGCCGCCGACCGCTGATCCGCAATGCCGGAGTCGTCCCGCGGGTGCCGACCAATGTCGGCGCAATCCCCACCCTCATCATCGCCGATGCGAGCGTCGAATATGTCTCGGGTGCATGCGGGTCCAATCCGAGCAGATAACGGTCCGAATCGGGCTTTCCGGATGCCAGCACCCAGGCCCGCAATTCCCGAGGCCCAGGCAGCCACTGCGGCGGGACGGTCTTGACCGCTCCGCCCGTCCACTCGCCGGCAATCTTGACCAGACGAGCATCCAGCGCGGTACGGACCAGCGGCGTGCCCTCGTCGGTAGTGGCGATCTCAGCGCGCAATCCGGCCTCAGCGATCATCTCGCCCAGCGCCTCGGCGCGCCACAACCGGTCCACAACCACCGACAACCGCGCAGCCGGTTCCCGTGTGCTGCGCACCAAGGCGACCTGTCCGGGCGCAGCCAGTATTCCTGTCAAGTCGGCGATGGCCGGTGGTACCGACTCAGCCGAGAAGAAGGACAGCTGGCTCACACCAGTGACCCTAAGGCAGTCGGGCCGCAGGGCACGGTGGCGGGCACTGCATGAACAGAGAACACCCCCGCGCCTTCCGTGCTGGATGACGGGGGGTGATCAAGAGGTCTCTGGTTAGGCCCGCTTCTTCTCAGACGGCCCGAACGCCGGTGGCCTGCGGCCCCTTGGGGCTCTGACCGACCTCGAACTCGACCTTCTGATTCTCTTCCAGGGTGCGGAAGCCGCTGCCCTGAATCTCCGTGTAGTGGACGAATACATCAGCAGAGCCGTCCTCCGGGGCGATAAAGCCGAAGCCCTTCTCCGCGTTGAACCACTTTACCGTTCCCTGTGGCATTTCTCGTACTTTCCTTCTCTATACCGGGAGCGGTCCACCGAGTTCCGGTGCACCGGGCCCGTCCCGACCGCAGTCCTTCCAGGAGTGCTCGGAACTCGACCCGACCTACAACCCCCGCAGGAACCGCGACCACAACGATGATCCTGCGAGTGCGAATACACGAACACAGAAGCTGCGACCGCAGCTAGTCAACCATGTTTGAGGGCCGCGGCGACAGTCTCGGAAGAATCATGTGGTGAACAATTCACCTACGACCGCCATTGGGCGGCATTCAGGCGACATCTGGGAGGGTCCGAAGTGACAGATCCGGTGTCGAATTTCGGCCGCGACCTGCTGGCGAGCGCTCTCGCCGGTACCGCTGCCGGCGAACACCCGTTGCGCCATGTCACAGACCTTCCGCCACGGCGCGCCAAAACACACCCGTGGCCACATTGGGCCGACCCGGATGTGGTGACAGGCTTCCGTGATCGCGGCATCGATGCGCCATGGTCGCATCAACTGGCGGCCGCCGAGCTCGCTCACAGCGGGCACCACGTGGTACTCAGCACGGGTACTGCTTCTGGAAAGTCGCTCGCATACCAGCTGCCGATACTGACTGCTCTGAAGGAAAACCCGCGGTCGCGGGCCCTGTATCTGGCGCCGACCAAGGCACTCGGACACGATCAGTTGCGCTCCGCTGCGGCGCTGACCTCCGTTGTGCCCGGACTCGCCGACCTCGCTCCGACACCCTACGACGGCGACAGTTCTGCCGACGTTCGGCGCTTCGCGCGAGAACGATCACGCTGGATCTTCTCAAATCCGGACATGATCCATCTGTCGTTGCTGCGTAACCACGCTCGCTGGGCGGTATTCCTACGGAATCTCAAGTACGTCGTGGTAGACGAGTGCCATTACTACCGAGGGGTTTTCGGATCAAACGTCGCCATGGTGTTGCGCCGCCTGCTCCGGTTGTGCACGAGGTATTCGGCAACGGGCGCTGACCCCGGCGGGCCCACGGTGATCTTCGCCAGCGCGACCACCGCACAGCCCGCTATCACAGCATCCGAGCTGCTGGGCCAAACCGTGACGGAGATTACCAACGACGGCTCACCTCAGGGGGCGCGCACGGTCGCGCTGTGGGAACCCGCCCTGATCGACAATCTCATCGGGGAGAACGGAGCCCCGGTGCGACGACCAGCGGGATCCGAGGCCGCACGGGTGATGGCCGACCTGATCGCCGAGGGAGCCCGCATGCTCACGTTCGTGCGATCACGCCGGGGTGCTGAACTCACCGCGTTGGGAGCCAAGGATCGACTCGCCGCTACGGCACCGCAACTCGCTGAGCAGGTTGCCTCCTACCGAGCCGGTTACCTCGCCGAGGACCGCCGCCAGCTCGAACGCACGCTGGCCAGCGGCGAACTACGCGGCGTGGCCACGACCAACGCCTTAGAGCTGGGGGTGGACATCGCGGGTCTTGATGCCGTCGTCTTGGCCGGCTTTCCTGGCACCGTCGCGTCTTTCTGGCAACAGGCGGGCCGCGCGGGCAGGCGCGGGCAGGGGGCACTCGTCGTGCTGATCGCCCGCGACGATCCCCTAGACACCTACCTGGTCAACCACCCCGCCGCCCTACTCGACAAACCCATCGAGCGGGTCGTCATCGATCCTGGCAATCCGTATGTTCTTGGACCACAGCTTCTTTGTGCCGCCACCGAGCTTCCGCTGACCGACGCCGAGGTACGCACCTGGGACGCCGAAGCGGTTGCCCGCGGATTGGTCGACGACGGGTTACTTCGCCGGCGGCCGCGTGGCTACTTCCCTACCCCGGGAGTCGATCCTCACCCCGATGTGGACATCCGGGGCACCACCGGCGGGCAGATCGCGATCCTGGAGGGCGACACGGGCCGCATGGTGGGCACTGCCGGGGCGGGGCAGGCACCAGCGTCGGTCCACCCCGGGGCGGTATACCTGCATCAGGGCGATAATTACGTAGTCGATTCGCTCGACCTCGAGGACGGCATCGCCTTCGTCCATGCCGCGGATCCCGGCTACACGACCTTCGCCCGGGAGCTGACCCATGTCGAGGTCACCGGACAAGGCGAACGTTCCAGCCACGGACCGGTCACAGTCGGTCTGGTGCCCGTCTCAGTCAGCAACACCGTGACCGGATACCTTCGCCGCAGCCTAGAAGGGGAGGTGATCGACTTCATCGAACTCGACATGCCGACACGTACCCTCCAGACCGTAGCTGTGATGTGCACGATCACCCCAGAAGCGCTGCAGGACAGCGGTGTCGACGCACTACGGATCCCGGGATCCCTGCACGCAGCCGAGCACGCCGCCATCGGGCTGCTGCCGCTACTCGCCAGCTGCGATCGCGGTGACATCGGCGGGGTTTCTACCGCGGTCGGCCCGGTCGGCGGCCTACCGACGATATTCGTCTACGACGGCTATCCCGGCGGCGCAGGCTTCGCTGCCCGCGGATTCCGCACCGTCACCACGTGGTGGGAGGCCACGGCCGCAGCCATCAATGCCTGCGAGTGCCCGATGGGCTGCCCATCCTGCGTGCAGTCGCCCAAATGCGGAAGCGGCAACGACCCCTTGGACAAGGAGGGTGCCGTCCGCCTACTGCGGCTCGTGGTCGGCCAGCTCGCGGCCCCGGTCCCTTGAATCCACAGAGCGGCCGACCCCTCGACGATCGCCTCTGAAAACGAGAAATTCAGACCCTGCTGAACATCGCGACAACCAACGAATTGCGGCGGCGAACAGTTGGGTCCGCGAGATCCTTATCCGGATCCCGCCTACCAGGCTGCTGGCAAATTACGTGTGGAAACTGTGTTTCGCAACACAGGGATGGGCAGCTCACCGGTACGCCAACGTCGACATTGCCGATCTCGAGACGACTTCATCACCGACCGGCTTCCTGCCCATCGGTACGATGAGCGCTATGACCCACGACTGGCTGCTCGTGGAAACACTGGGCAGCGAGCCTGCCGTCGTCGCACAGGGAGCCCACACCAAAGACTTGGTGCCGATCACCACATTCCTGCGACGAGATACCCACTTGATGGCCATCCTGAACGCCATTGGTGAGACGGTCCGCGCCCGCAAGGGCTTGACCAGCATCACGCCCAAGAACGACCGCGTGATTCGTACCGAGGTCGTCCAGATGTCGGATGGGGAGATCCACGGAGTGCAGATCTGGGTGGGGACCCCCGACGAGGAACCACCACCGCGTCCGCTCATCGGATCGTTGATGGTGGATCTCACTGCGAGAACCGTCACCGACACCCCCGAGTCGCTGCGCATCGGTGGGCGGGATCCAGCCCAGGATGCCATGTTGGGACGGGTGTTCGCCGAGGCACTTCCCCGGCGTGATCTCGACCACAGCGAGTCCGAGATCATCAGCATGGTAATGAACCCCGAAGCAGGGCAGTCGATCTGCGATACCTGGGACTTCACCGATTACCTGGGCGAGCGGATCACCGTCGGATTCGTCACCCGTTCCATGTCAGAAACCCGAGAGGACGGCACGGAGCGAGTGATTTCCCGGGCGATGAACTGGCGCAGCGTTCAGGAGGGGGTGAGCATCCAGGAGGATCTCCTTGGCCAACGCATCCTCAACAACGCGGCTGAGCCGGGCGTGCATCGAGCCCTCGTCGACCCGAGGAATTGGTCTCTGCTGAGGTGGCTCGACGACCCCGCTCCGTTCTTCGACTGGAGAGCAGGCGTTGTGGGCGACCGGGGTCACCCAGACGATCAGCCCACGCGGGCCACGATGGCGACGGAGTTCGCCAGCGGGAAAACCTCGGCTGTGTTGCAGATGGTCGCGCTCAACGGGGGTTGGACTCCGGTCCATGTGACCGTGTACCGCGTCGAACTCGGCGAGGGTGTATACGCCGGCAAAGCGGCATTTCGGTTGCCCACACAGGAAGAACTCGCCGCCACAAAGTCAAACGGTGCCGAGCAGCCGACCGGTGGTAAGCGAAAAGCGCGCTCGCGCAAAGCAAATACCTCCGCCAAAGACGCTGCTGGCGACAACGCCACCGAAGAAAACTAACCTCCGGAGTCTGCCGGACCGGCCCTGGCAACGGCCCGAGCCGGCCCCATCCGGGACAGGCCCAACGTGGTCGATACCTCCACACCGACGACGATGTCGAGCCCGTGCAGTGCGCACGTCGGGGCGGCAGTCATCGCGGCCAATGCCGCGATCATGGCGGCACCGATCAGGCTGGTCGATACTCGTTCACCCAACACCAGGTTCAATCGCGGCGAAAGCCTCGGCGTTGATTGAAACCCCGGGCAAAAAAGCTGATTTCGAGGATACGGTCGCAACCACATAGTCTCGGCTACGGCGTAGATGCAGCAGCGCGCCCGCCGGTCCGATGACCCGCGCTGCTCGGTCGGCGCCGCCTCGTCAGCGAATCGAACGGCGCTTCTTCGCAAACTTTTGCCGTCATCCACCCAGACCTCGTCAGGAGCCGTCACCAAACCGTCGGTAGTGCCGGGACTGCACAGCAGCGGTTCAAGAATCCC
>DAOUYK010000228.1 GCA_030666145.1 Mycolicibacterium sp.
TGACGGTGCCGTTGGCGTGGTCGCGCGACCTTCCCAGCGAGCCGCCCTCGGTCAACGTCTACCTGGACTCGCTGGGGCATTGGTATGCCTCGTTTGTCGTGCGCCGCCAAACATCTACACTGCTCGATGGGGGTGGCGGGATCGGTATCGACTGGGGTGTCACCACGGTGGCCGACACCACCGATGCGCGTTTCGACTTGCCGTACGGGGGACACCGGAGGCGTTGCGCCGCACAGATGGCCAAAGCTCAGCGCAAGATGGCCCGACGTCACCGTAAGGGCGGCAAGGTTCAGTCCAACCGCTACCGTGCAGCCAAGCTGCAGGCAGCTCGGCTGCACAAGAAAGCAGTTCACCAAACCCAACATGATTCCCGGGTGTGGGCTCGACTGGTTGTTGAAAGCCACGCATCGATCGCCGTTGAAGACTTCAAGCCGACGTTCCTGACGAAATCCACCATGGCACGTAAGGCTGCTGATGCTGCGATCGGGGCGGCGAAACGTGAACTGTTGGAGCGAGGGCGACGGGCTGGCCGAAAGGTGGTGTTGGTTCAGCCCGCGTACACAACGATGACGTGCAGTGAGTGCTTTGCGAGAAACAAGCGGCTTGACCTGAGCGTGAGAACTTTCCAGTGCGCGACCTGTGGGTATACCGCCGGTCGGGACTGGAACGCCGCCAGAGTGATTCTGGCTGTGACAGAGGGGGGCCACACAAGTGTTGACGATGTGAGACATCTGCAATCTTCCTCCGGGATGCTTGCCGGTGCTATCTGAGCTTGAAATCCCCCGGCTGAAGCCGTGGGGAATTGTTAACTGTAGGAATCGATCTGCTTGGTGAGCCAGGCCCGTTCCCAAAAATTGGTACTTGCCGCCAGCAGGTCTTCGTGGGCGGCTCGCAGGACCGCGCGTGCTCGCGCATTGTCGGGACACACCTCGCTGACCGGTTCGGCGATGTGAATGGCGTGGATCGGGCGTGTGGCGGTGAGGTGCTCTTCGGCACGGGACAGCAGTTGGTCTGTGCCGGCGAGGGCGACAAGATCACTCGCGATTTCCCTGCTGCTGACGGAGTACAGTTCGGTGGTCGAGCGGTGGTGAAACCAGCCCGAGTAGTTCTCCCAAATGGCGCGCACGTCCCAGGACACCTTGCCATAGCCTTGGCCGACGTCGAGCTCTGGCGGCAGCGCGATCTCGCACATCAACGTGTAGACGTCTTTGCCCGCGTTCATCCCCGCGACGGTTTGATCGTGCAGGTATACAATCGCATCACGTAGCCGGGCCAGTTCGTCCTGGATGCGCTCGACGCCGGTGACGGCGTCGAAATGGCCTGTGATGAGCATCTCGGGCCGCAGCTCGCGGACCCTCTCGATGGACCCGATCGCCTTGAGCGCGTCGCGATACCGGTCGCCGCGCATTGTCACGAAGTTGGGGATATGGCCGAAGACCGGCCCGAAGGTATTGCCGCACAGGCAGATCGACTGATCAGGTAGCCAGATGACCATTGAGTCGGTTGTTTCCCCGCCCGGGGTGGACAGCAGTTCAAGGGTGCGTCCTCCCACGGTGAGAGTCAGGTCATCGTCTACTTCGATGTCCGCGGTCGGGCTGGCCTGCGAGGGTAGGGTGCCGCCAAAGCGATCCTGGATGGCCGCGATGCCGCTGGCGAGGGTGTCGGCAAAGGCGAATGCGCTGCGGCGCGCACGGTAGGCGGTCAGGCGCTGGTTGTCGTCGCGCCACTGCCGCCAGTTGGCCTGGGCCACAACCCTGGTGTCCGCGTCGCGCATGACGTCAAGGCCGCCGACATGATCGTAGTGGCCCTGGGTCAGGATGATGTAGCGGATCGGCGAGTCGTCGACAGCGTCGAAATTGGCTCGGTGCACCGGGCTTTCGAAGCCCATACCGGTGTTGACGACGACGCGGCCGTCATCGGTGGTCAGCAAATAGGCGTTGGACAGACCCGGGGATTCCCAGATTCCCGGTGCGACCTCCTCGGCGCGATGGGCCGATGCGGGTGCCAGCGCGTCGGCGCCGGGCCGGCTGCGGTACACGGGCTCGAACTCGCTTTGCGGACTGCTCATCGGGGCTCCCTACCTGCCTGCTGTGGTGCGGATTTCGGGCCGCACGTCGAAGCGTTCGAAGTAGAAGTCGAATCGCGACCGCAGCTCCTCGGGGCTGACTCCGAAATGCCCCTGCAGGTTGTAGCGGATCTGTCCATGTTTACCGCGCTGGTTGCCGTCCAGATATGTCTGAAACCCATGGCGCACAGACGGTGTCAACTCGAGGTCGGAACGCGAGTAGAGGTCTTCGAGCAGGTCCAACTCGCTGCCGTTGAGGTTGTGAAAGCCGATGTCGACGCTACGCTCAGCGGATACCAGGTCGCGGTCACGCACACATGCACGCAGCAACCGGTGGACTCGATCGCTCCAGTAGTCGACGAGCCACCCAGGATCGATGCTGCGACGCCGCAATCGATCGGAGTAGGCCATCATCGTGATCGCCGACTGAATAACCGCAACTGGGTCGCGGTGGGTGAACGCAACGGTCGCGTCGGGAAAGGTCGCCAACAGCGGACCGAGCTGCTCACTGTGCTGCGGTGATTTCAGTACCCAGGTTCGCGGGCCCCGCAGAAAGGTCAACGCTTGCAGCACCTTCTTCAGGTGGGTGTAGTGACACACTTGATCGAGCGCCAGGTAGAAGTCGCGCCAGCCCGGGACACGGGCGTGCCACTCGAGTACATACGCCGCGAAGTCCAAGTCCAACAACTCGACCTCTTCCTCGATGGCCTCGGGGAACCGATCGTGCATCGCGGCAGTATGCGGCGCGGTGAGCATCATTGCGTCATGTTCGGCTTTGGCGGCGCTGTATCGGGGATCCACACCGCAGATATCGGGTCCACGGCCCGGCAGTGGCATCGGTTCGCGGCTTTCCCAGTAGGGCAACGCACGTCGACCCGGATCGGCAGCCAACAAGTTCACCAGATGCGTGGTTCCCGATCGCGGCATCCCGACGACAATGAGTGGCTTCTCGATCGGAATCGACTCGATCTCGGGGTGCTGTCTGACCAGCTCGTTCAGCGACAACCGGTTACGCAGCAGCCGCACCACTCGTCCGCGAAGCGTGCCCCGAGCCAATTCCGTGAGACCGTGATCGGCTTCGATCGCCTCGACATAGGCCGCTACCCGGGTGAGTATGCCGTCACCCTCATCGAGGTCGTCGCCGCGGGCCTGCACCATCGCTTCTTCGATCATCCGCGGTAAGTCCAGATCGACGTGACGGGATTCGGTGTGATCGAGGATTTGCCGCTGAACAGCGGTCAGCCGCGGCGCTACCAGGTCGTCGAGTTCCAACGCCTGGACTGTCCCGTCCATCGCTTCCCTCCGATCCGCATTGACCACGTCGAATATTCGAAGTAGCCTTCGAAACCATGCTGAGATCGAAGGTAGACGCCCAAAATGGCGGGCGTCAAGTGCCTTCCCCGCCGACCGAGAGGGTGATCGCGGTGATGCAGCTGCTGGCCAGAGACCCCGAGCGGGCGCGGTCCTTGACTCACATTGCGCGCACTCTGCAAATCAGCCCAGCCACTACTCACGCAATTTTGAACACTCTCACCGTCCATCGCTGGGTGGTACGCGACAACCACACCAACGGCTACTGCTGGGGACCGGCCATGGGCACGTTGGCCAAGACCGCCGGCGACCGTCATCTACGCGTTTACCTGCGGGAACTGCACGGGGAAACCGGTGCGCAGGTGTTCGTGGCGCGTCGGGAATCGGCCACCCTCACAGTGGTCGATAGCGTCGGAGACTCCTTCACCGCACCCCAGCTGCGAGCCGGATTCCGGCTCCCGCTGGTGGCCCCGTTCGGCCGCGACTACGTGGCATGGGCCAGCGAGAACTTGCAGAACATCTGGTTGGAAGGCATCAGTGAACCATCGAGCGCACTACGGGAGCGACTCGCAGCCGTGCTGGACGAGATCCGCCGCCGGGGATTTGTCATCGAGCGACTGAGTCGGGAGTACGTGCGCGTGTATTCCGCTCTACGCGCCCTGGCCGAAAACGGCGAGGCCGACGCGATCACCACCCGGTTAGCTGGTGCCTTCGCCGACTTGACGCTGGTCGACTATTTGCCCGGTGAACTCAAGCGCAAAGCTAACCCGATCGCCACCGTCTCCGCGCCGGTGAAGGACCGTGACGGGGTGGTAACGATGTCGGTCACCGCGGCGCCATTGGCCGAACTCTCCAAGACCGAACTGGAGGCTCTATCCGAGCAAGTGCGCTCAACGGCGACGCAGATCGAATCTGCGTTGCCATGACGGCGATCGCTACTGAAGCGCCACCCACGTCGGCGACCCGGTTGGCCGCCGTCCCGGCCAAAACCCACGAAGTGCCGAGGAGAACACCGGAGACCACCACGTCGATCCCCGCCGCCAGAAAACCCATTCGGCTGATGGGAAGGAAGTGCACATGAAGGTGTCCATGGTGACCGGACCAGGAACAACGAAAGTGATGGATATCGAGCAACCGCAGGTGGGCGAGCGAGATGTGCTTGTCAGGATTCGAGCGTGCGGCATCTGCGGTAGCGACGCCCTCTATATCGCGCTCGGCGGACTGCCACCCCGGCAAGGCCGTATGCCGCTCGGCCACGAACCTGCCGGCGAAGTCTTCGAGGTGGGAGCCGGCGTCACAGACATCGTTGTTGGCGACCATGTCGTGGTCAATCCGATGGCGGCCCCCAGCGGCATCATCGGCAACGGCGGCCCTCATGGCGGCCTGGCGGAGTACCTGCTCATCGAGGAGGCCCAGCGCGGCGTGAGCCTCGAGGTAGTGCCCGACCACATTCCCTTCCCGGTGGCAGCCCTCAATGAGCCGATGGCCGTTGCACGTCACGCGGTGAACCGCTGCAAGCCGTCCTATTCCGACAAAGTCATGATCTTCGGTGCGGGACCTATCGGGCTCGGAGCTGTGCTCGCGTTCAAGTCGATTGGCGTGGAAAGTGTCGTCGTGGCCGACGTCATCGCATCCCGCTTGAATAAAGCTCTCGAGGTTGGGGCCGATGCCGTTATCAACTCCGCCCACCAGAACATCACGCAACGGCTCATCGAAATACATGGTGAAGGTCAGGCGATGTTTCCGGGAAAGGCCGACACCGACATCTACCTGGATGCCGCCGGGGCTCCAGCGGTCATTGACGCCACGATGGCCGCAGCAAAGAAGGGCGCCACCCTGGGCGTGGTCGCTCTGCACAAGAAGCCCGTAGCAATCGACTTAGTCACTCTCATGAGCAACGAAATCTCTATCGTCGGATCGATCGGCTACCCGGACGAGATCTTTGAGGTAACCCGGGATCTCATCGCCAATTGGGAGAAATACGCGCTGTTGATAAGCCACACCATTCCGTTCGACGACGTCGATGAAGCATTCACCAAAGCGGGCAAACCCGGCGCCGCGGA
>DAOUYK010000308.1 GCA_030666145.1 Mycolicibacterium sp.
TCGACTTGCATGTGTTAAGCACGCCGCCAGCGTTCGTCCTGAGCCAGAATCAAACTCTCCAAACAAAAACCCCCACACCCAAAAAGGCGCAGGCAGAATCCGAATCAGAAAAATCTGACCTAACAAAAAACACCAAAAAAACTGGCATCCAAAAAAAGTCACACCCCCAAACGGGAAAAAGAGGGCACAACCAAAAACAAAAACAACAAACAAAAACTACCAAACACACTATTGAGTTCTCAAACAACACAACCGTATTTCAGGCAACCCTGCCACTATACTGCATGTGGCCAGTCAGGCCAAACCTCGTCCGCCAGATCTTATTGACAGGGGACGCTTGGGCTCTGCGGAAACACTACGCGTTGTCGGGCTCAGCCCCAAATAACCAGCGCACGCGCGGTACGGGCTCGCGGACGTTACGTGATGCGCTCGATCTCGGCGCCCAAACCGACAAGGTTCTCCACGAACCTCGGATAACCGCGGTCGATGTGGAAGACGTCCTGAACCTCGGTGTCGCCGTCGGCAACCAACCCGGCCAGCACTAGCCCGGCGCCGGCACGGATGTCAGAAGACCACACCGGGGCACTCGACAGCTGGGGGATCCCCCGCACGACGGCGTGGTGGCCGTCGGTTCGAGCGTCGGCTCCGAGCCTGATCATCTCCTCGACGAACCGGAACCGGGCCTCGAAAACGTTTTCGGTGATCATCGAGGTACCGTCCGCGATCGACGCCAGGCCGATAGCCATCGGCTGGAGGTCGGTCGGGAACCCCGGGAACGGGAGCGTGGCCACGTTTACAGCCTTGGGTCGTTCGTACTGCACCACCCGGAAGCTGTCGTCGGTCTGCGTCACCGTGGCGCCGGCATCGTGCAGTTTGTGTAACACCACTTGCAGATGTTGTGGATCCACTCCGGTAACCGTGATGTCGCCGCGAGTCATCGCGGCCGCAATTCCCCACGTTGCGGCAACGATCCGGTCGCCAATGACCCGATGCTCTGTTGGGTGCAGCCGGTCGGCGCCAGTGACCGTCAACGTCGACGATCCAGCCCCGGTGATCTGAGCCCCCATCTGCTGGAGCATCGTGCACAGATCGATGACATCGGGCTCGCGGGCGGCATTGTGGATTGTCGTCACGCCATCGGCAAGAACCGCGGCCATCAGGATGTTCTCCGTCGCGCCGACCGAAGGGAATTCCAACTGGATCTCGGCACCACGCAGATGGTCAGCTTCGGCGACCACGCAACCGTGTTCGATGTTGCACCGGGCACCCAGCTGGCGTAACCCCGACTGATGCATGTCGAGCGGACGCGAACCGATGGCATCGCCACCGGGCAGCGCCACCTTCGCCCGCTTGCACCGGCCGACCAGCGGACCAAGGACACACACCGAGGCGCGGAACTGGCGAACCGCGGCGAAGTCCGCGTCGTACTTCGGCTCCTCCGGTGAGGTAATCCTCGCGATGTCACCCTCAAGTTCAACGGTCGCGCCGAGCCCACGCAGCACCTCAGCCATCAGCGGCACATCGAGGATCTCTGGACAATTGGTGATGGTGCTGGTGCCCTCTGCAAGCAACGCAGCCGCCATCAGCTTCAACACGCTGTTCTTGGCGCCCCCGATGGCAACTTCGCCCGATAACCGGCCTCCACCGGTCACCATGAAACGCTCTGTCACGCGGCTTAGTGTAAACAGCGTCGTCGTCGATGTCAGTTTCCCGAGCCACCGCGCGCTGACCGGCACCGGTACGCTTTCACCATGGCAGTCCACCTGACGCGCATCTATACCCGGACCGGCGACGATGGCACCACCGGGCTGAGCGACTTCAGCAGGGTGTCTAAGAACGATCCACGACTGGCGGCCTACGCCGACGTCGACGAAACAAATGCCACCATCGGTGTTGCAGTGGCGCTGGGTGATGCAGATGGGCGAGTTCTCGATGTGCTCCGACAGATTCAGAACGATCTGTTTGACGCGGGCGCCGATCTGTCGACGCCGCTGGTCGAGAACCCCAAGCATCCCCCGCTCCGCATCCAGCAGAGCTACATCGACCGCATAGAGTCTTGGTGCGATGAGTTCAACGAGGCACTACCTGCGTTGACTTCGTTTATTCTGCCGGGGGGCACTGGGCTATCCGCCCTGCTACACGTGGCACGCACGGTGGCGCGGCGGGCCGAGCGTTCCGCCTGGCACGCGATCAACACCCACGGGGATTCGATAAGCGTGCTGCCGGCGAAGTACCTCAATCGGCTATCTGATCTGCTTTTCATCCTGTCACGAGTGGCGAACCCGCAAGGGGACGTCCTGTGGCGCCCAGGTGAGCAGACTCACTAGGTCCGTCGTCGCGCTCACTAGGTCCGTCGTCGCGCCCTCGGAGACGGACGTGATTCCAGCCAAGATGTGAAACCCGTCAGAGCCCCGCGGTCGAGGGCGATCTCATAGCCGTGTCCACGTTCGGGCTCCGCATCACGCAGTTCGAGAATCGTGATCTCCCCGGTCATGATGTCGAACTCATCACCGCGGGGCGCCCGCCGGGACACGATTTCCAGACCTCGCCGGCTCAATGTCCGGTCCGGCCACCACCGCAGGCTCGACAACCTGTAGAAACCGGCCTCGCCTCCGCGGTACCGCATCACGCCGTGCCGCCAACCCTGGCCAGCGACCGCCGGAACATCGCGGAGTATCGCGGCCGTACCCCCCACCTGCCGCAGCTTCCACAGCCGGTAGCTGAGCGCGACGACAACGACCAGGAGCACGCCGACCAACGCGACCATGAACAGCATGGACGCGCTCACCGGCCCGGCCTACGAGTCGATCTGTCCCAGAGCGCGTAGCCGCGCTCTACCCCACGCCGCAGTGTGCTCGTCGTCAGACTCAGAGTCCCGCTTGGCGCCGTCGGCGTCGATTTCGGACTCGAACTCCGCTCGTTCCACCAGGACTCGAACGGCCTCGTCAGTAATCGACAGGAACCCCCCCTCGACCGCGATGCGTAGGTCATCCCCGTTCTCGCGCTCGACACGGACGATCGCATCCTCGACGAGCTCGGCGACCAACGGAATGTGCCGTGGCAGGATGCCGATGTCGCCGGCGGTGGTGCGGGTGAAGAGGAACGTGGCCTCACCCGACCACAGTTCGCGCTCCACAGCGACGATCTCGACGTTCAGTTCGGCCATGTCACACCGCCTTTCGGTCTACGACTAGACGAAGCCGAGGTTGTCGATTCTTCCCGCGAGCGCTCATCAGCGCTAGCCGGTTCTTCGCGCGAGCGCTCATCACAGTTTGGCGCCGAGGCTTTCGGCTTTCTTGGCCAGGTCGTCCAGACCGCCGATCAGGAAGAACGCCTGTTCAGGCAGGTGGTCGAAATCACCCTTGGTCAGCTTGTCGAACGCCTCGATGGTCTCCTTGAGCGGC
>DAOUYK010000126.1 GCA_030666145.1 Mycolicibacterium sp.
CCTGAGACACCGTCTCGACTTTCTCGAATCCGAACAGCCGCAGTTTGGTCCTTAGCCGAATACCTTGCTGGCTAGCGTCATCGCACCAGGTCAGCCGAACGCCCTCGATATCGTACTCGGTTTGCGCATCGAAGGTCTGCACACCGACCGCAGCTGCCCGCGCTAGATCGGGCAGCGAATCGAGTGCAACGACCTCTTCAGCCAGGAGATTGCCGTTGTCGGTGTCGACGAGCACCCATACGGCACTTGAAGCAGGACCAAGCGCATAGTTATTCCCAGACGACGACAGCCGGTATTTGCCGTAGATCGGCAGTTCGTCGTCTGGCGTTACGTCGGATACCGCGCGGCACGGCTTGAGCACTCTCCGAAGGGCCGCGGGTCTGCATCCCAAACATTAGGAGCGAGAGCCGGCGCATTGCAATCAGCCCCGGGCCGACGCCAGCACCGCGTTGAACGTCTTGCTGGGGCGCATCACGGCCGTCGTCTTATCGCGGTCCGGGTAGTAGTAGCCGCCGGTATCCGCCGGCTTGCCCTGTACGTCATTGAGCTCAGCCACGATGGTGGCTTCGTCGGCAGAGAGGGCCTTCGCCAGCGGCGCGAAGTGTTCGGCCAGCTCCTTGTCCTCGGTCTGGGCGGCCAGTTCCTGCGCCCAGTACAGCGCGAGGTAGAACTGGCTGCCACGGTTATCGAGCTCACCGGTCTTGCGCGATGGACCCTTGTCGTTGTCCAACAGCGTTCCGGTTGCGGCATCCAGCGTCCTGGCCAGCAGCTTGGCTCGCTCGTTGTCGAACTTGTTGCCCAGATCATCCAAGCTCGCACCCAGCGCGAGAAACTCACCAAGCGAGTCCCACCGCAGATGGTTCTCCTGCTGGAGCTGATGGACGTGCTTGGGCGCCGAACCGCCGGCCCCGGTCTCGTACAACCCGCCGCCGGCCATCAGAGGAACGATGGACAACATTTTGGCGCTGGTACCTAGCTCCAGGATCGGGAACAAGTCGGTGAGGTAGTCGCGCAGGATGTTGCCGGTCGCGGCGATGGTGTCTTCTCCACGGATTACCCGCTCGATCGTGTACCGCATGGCCCACACCTGCGGCATTATCTGGATGGTCAGCCCTTCGGTGTCGTGATCCTTGAGATAGGCCTTTACTTTCTTGCGCAACTCGGCCTCGTGGGGACGCTCGGTGTCCAACCAGAACACGACCGGCATGCCCGAAAGGCGTGCACGAGTGACGGCGAGCTTCACCCAATCGCGGATCGGTGCGTCCTTCACGATGGGCATGCGCCAGATGTCGCCGGTCTCCACGTTCTGGGTCAGCAGCACCTCGCCAGTGTCGATATCAACGATGTTGGCCGCACCGTTCTCGGGAATCTCGAAGGTCTTGTCGTGCGATCCGTACTCTTCGGCCTTCTGCGCCATCAGCCCGACGTTGGGAACGGTGCCCATGGTTGTCGGGTCGAATTGGCCGTGTGTCTTGCAGAAGTTGATGATCTCCTGATAGATGCGCGAGAACGTGGATTCCGGGTTGACCGCCTTGGTGGCCTTGGTCCGTCCGTCGGCGCCGTACATCTTGCCACCCAGCCGGATCATCGCAGGCATCGAAGCGTCGACGATCACGTCACTGGGCGAGTGGAAATTGGAGATGCCGCGTGCCGAATCCACCATGGCCAGCTCTGGCCTGTGTTCGTGGCAGGCATGCAGATCGTGGATGATCTCCTCGTGCAGCGTTGCCGGTAGCGATTCGATCTTGCTGTACAGGTCGGACAGCCCGTTGTTGACGTTGACTCCGAGTTCGTCGAACAGTTCCTGATGCTTGGCGAACGCGTCCTTGTAGAAGACCTTGACCGCGTGTCCGAAGACGATGGGGTGCGAGACTTTCATCATCGTCGCCTTGACGTGCAGTGAGAACATCACGCCCGTCTTGTACGCGTCTTGCATCTCCTCTTCGTAGAACTCGCAGAGGGCCTTTTTGCTCATGAACATGCTGTCGATGACGTCGCCCTCGTCCAGCGTGACCTCGGGCTTAAGGACGATCGTCTTCCCGCTGTCGGTGACCAGTTCCATCTTCACCTTGCGCGCGCGGTCCAGCGTCAACGACTTCTCGCCGTGGTAGAAGTCGCCGTGCCTCATGGTCGCGACATGGGTGCGGGAGGCCTGCGACCAGGCGCCCATGCTGTGCGGATGCTTACGGGCGTACTCCTTCACCGCCTTTGGGGCGCGTCGGTCCGAGTTACCCTCACGCAGCACCGGGTTCACGGCGCTGCCAAGGGTTTTTGCGTAGCGATCCTTGATCGCCTTTTCCAGGTCGTTCTTCGGTTCGCCCGGATAGTCGGGCAAGTCGTAGCCCTTGGCCTTCAGCTCCTTGATCGCCGCTAGCAGCTGGGGCACCGAGGCGCTGATGTTCGGCAGCTTGATGATGTTGGTGTCCGGCTGCTGCGTCAGTCCGCCGAGCTCGGCGAGGTTGTCTGGTGCCCGCTGCTCTTCGGTCAGATAGTCGCCAAACTCGGCCAGGATTCGCGCCGCAACGGAGATGTCGGTGGTCTTGACTTCGATGCCCGCAGCATCGGCGAACGTTCGAACGATCGGCAGGAAGGCGTAGGTCGCGAGCAAAGGCGCCTCGTCGGTCAGCGTGTAGATGATGGACGGCTGCTCGGCGCTCATGTGTAGTACTCCCGGCATCGGTTTCGGTCAAGTTCGGAGGAGCTCTGCGCAAGTATCGCGCCACCGCACCTTCCGGCGCAGCCTACCCAACGTCGGCTGCCCAACGCCGCCGCATCCTCGACGGCCCAGTTGTCGGTTGCGCGAACGGCGAGTCGCCCGGGACAAGAGGTGGCTCCCGGCTAGATTCACGCCAACCGGGCAACCAGGGAGTCCGCGGAGGAGGAGTAGCGATGGCAAGGGCCGAGCGTAAAGGCTTCGCGTGGTGCTCTGCCGCGGCGCTATGGGTAGCGGTAGCGGCGGGCGCATGCAGCTCTGCTGCGGAGTCGGCCGACTCCGCAGCCAATGTGGAGGAGCCAACTCGGGCAGCGCAGGTGTCGGGTTCTCTCGCCCAGTGGAAGGACGCGGTGTGCCGCGACGACGCCGGGGCTGACTCTGGCACCCGCCGCATCGTCAGCGGGAGTGCGTGCGTGCCGCAGGACGGCGACGGAATCGTCAACTTCGACCACTTCGAGTCTGCGTCGTCGATGGGCTCGGTCTTGTCCTGGACTCCGGACGCCCATGTCGCAAAGACCGTCTTAGACGGGCGTCCGCTGGCGATCTGGACGCCTTCGGGTGAAGTCGACGACCTGGATCCGCTCGACCAGTTCGGCTTCGACGTCGTTTCGTATCAGTCCGCGGGTTTCGCCAGGGGCGCCGAGCCACCCGCGACCGTTCCCGGCGTCGGCGACGTCGTGACACTTCCCGCCAATCAGTTCGGTTACGTCGTAGTGCAGACAGCTGGCGGAGACACCCAGTGCATCGTGGAGGCGACGTTCGTGGGGTGCCAGACCAGCGGCACTAGGTGGCAGCAGCACGCCGATGGCAGTGGGCCGTACCACGGCGTGCGCATCAATACCGACGGGACGGGCTCTTGGGTCGACGGCAACCTCGGCGCTGCCGCCCCGACGACGCTGGACAATCAAACCTACCGGGCCCAGGGTTGGACGATCGTGTCGAGCCAATCGGGAATGCGCTTCACCAACGACAAGACCGGTCACGGCGCGGTGGTGAGCGCAGCAGACGTCCAACCGTTCTGAGGCTCGTCAGTCGCCAGCAGTTGGGTGCAGTTCGGTTTCGCCCCGCAACGGTAGCCACCCGAGGAGATAACGAAGATTCCCCCACGCGTCCCACACGCCACTAAGGTGCTGTTCGTGGGCAGAAATATGTTAGCCAACGGCCGAGGCCGCTGGCTGGCAGTCGTGGTCTCGCTGGTCATCTCTGCCGCCATGCTGCACGCTCAGGGTGCAGAGCCGTCACACAGCGCGGACAAGCCCGCAGAAACGCCGGGGAGCCAGAGTTCTGCGCAGGCCGGCGCGCCAAACACGGCCAGTCCCACAGAGGCCGAATTGTTGGCTGCCAGCGCCCCGGTCGATGCCCGGATATTCGACTTGGCGTTGCCAGCGGGCGTCACGCCTGAGGCCGGGCTGCAGGTCAGGACCATTTGGGCGGCCCGCGCCATCAGCATGATGTTCCCGGAGATCACCACCATCGGCGGGTTTCGCCAGGACCCTTTGCCGTGGCATCCCAACGGGTTGGCCATCGACGTGATGATCCCGAACCACGGCGCCGAGGAAGGTATCGAGCTCGGCAACCAGATCGCGGGACTGGCGCTGGCCAATGCCCGACGTTGGGGAGTGCTGCACGTGATCTGGCGACAGGGGTTTTACCCGGGCATCGGCGCGCCGAGTTGGACGGCCGATTACGGAAATGAAACCGCCAACCATTTCGATCACGTCCATATCGCCACCAATGGCGGTGGATATCCAACGGGGAGCGAAACCTACTACATCGGATCGATGAAGCCTTAACGCTCAGGTTGCCAGGGAGCCTTCATCACACCACGGCACAGCCGACGATCCGCCCCCCCAAACTAGGAGCGCATCGGGAACGGTCACCTGCACCTGCCAGCACTGCGGGCCGCGCTCGAACGCAAGATCGCCAAACATGTCAGACCTGACGTGCACAATGATCAGGTGAGCGCAGCCTGATACTCACCGGACCGCCGCCGAAGTTCCACGGAACTTGGGACATCCTCACCACCGGGGCCCGCAGTTCCTGATCGACACGACGAACACGGGGCGGGGACCTTCATCGGGCCACCAGCAGGGACTCTTTCATGGCCATGGACAAAATACTCTAAGAAATTGCCCGGCAGCGCCTGCGAGAGTGGGACTCTGGACCCGATGGAGGCGCAGTCGTTTGTGTCGACCGTGATGGTGACCTACCCGAAATGCCCGTGACGGCCTGCTAATCTCGCCAATTGTCCGGATTTGCGTTCCGATTGACGATGCCCACTTCCATCCCTAGTCGCCTTCTCGCAGACACGCGGCGCGGGTAGCGGGCGAGGGGGTATCTAGCATGACGTCGCCGCCGTGGATGGCGAAGCACACTGTACGAGGTTTCGACAGGTTGGTGAACTTTACCGATGCGGTTGTCGCCATAGCCATCACGCTTCTGATCCTGCCGGTAATCGACTTGATTGGCGATGCTGTGCCGAGTATGCCCCCGACGGCTGTCGAAGAATCTTCAGGTTTCCTCTCATTGTGGAACGCCAGCGCATCAAATCTTCTAGCGTTTCTATTCACCTTTTTGCTCATGTGTTGGTTCTGGTGGCAGCACCACCGCCTCTTCGAGCGGTTGAAGGACTACTCAACCCCTCTCCTCTTCCTGGCGTTCCTGTGGCTGTTGGGCATGGTCTTCCTCGCCTTCCCCTCCGGGTTAGTTGGCGAGTACGCCGGAAAGCGTGACCCCGCTAGTCCGCATATCGAGCACCACCATTTTACATCCCTCTTCCTTCTCACCGTGGCATGGATATGCCTGATGACGGCCTGTATCGCCTTCTACGCCCGTAGGCGCCCGCAGCTTCTGGTCTCTGAAGCCGCTGGCATAGGACTGAAATTCCAGGGAACACTGAACATGATCTGGTGCTTCTGGTATTTGCTTATCGGTGTCCTCGCAATCCGGTGGGGCGCCCCAGCCCTGTTCTTGACCGCCGGGATGTTCCTACCTCCCGTGCTGCTCAAGCGTCACGCAAGACGGACTTGAGGAATTGTCAATAGCTGCGGAATCGGCGTGTTTCAGAAGGCCTCCGTTCGTTTCGATTCGTTCGGTTCTGCGGGTGTGATGTCGATGCAATCGGTCAGCCTTCTGACTGGCAATGGTCTGATATGGACGGGGGTTGTTTTCGTAGCCGCTGGCACGGCTGGTTGGTTCGGTTTTCGGTCCACTGAGTGCCATCCCAGTAGCGTTGACCGCCACTGCTTGGATCTGGATACCAGCCAGGCGGCGTGGGTGGCGGTGTGGTCATTCAGCAACTCCTTCTTTTGGATCGCGGACTAGGTCTACTCCCGGTGGGCGGCGAACCATTCGAGCAGCACGTCAGCCACTGCGTCTGGTCGCTCGTCGACCATCCAGTGCGACACCTCGTGCAGGGTCTCGAACAGGTATGCCCCGCTGACGTAACGGTCACATTCGCGGGCCCCTTGCCAAGGAGTCCGGTGTCGCCATCGGCCCACACGTACATCGTTGGGACGGTGACCTTCTCGCCAACACCGCGCATATCTGAAAGCGGGAGAGCGCGGTACCAGTTGATGGCAGCGGTGAGCAAGCCGGGTTCGGTCATCGCACGCAGGAGAGGCTCGGGTTGGTCGCTAACCGCATCACCGACACCGCGATCCCCCAGCAGATGCGGATGGCAGTTCAGGAGTCCCTCCTGGGACTGTTGTCAGAGCAGTCGTCGTTGTCACATCCGCAGATCGGTGAGGTGTGGCGCACCATTTGCGAGATCTGCGACCTGGGGATGTCAACCCTGCTGACACTCGCCGCCTCCGCGCTGTCTGGGCGGCAATGCAAGATTCGGCGGCTATTGGGCGAACGGATCGTGCGCATCACCATCAAGCCCTTCATGGACATGTCGACGATGATCGAAGAGCGGTTGCTGCAGCGTTGCGTTCATGTCGGTAGGCGCTCCGCCCAGGACCAACGTGCGCCGTTCTGCGCCGTGCAAGCGTGGCCAGCCCTAGCGCGACAGCGGATGTCGATAGCCGCCGGTGGGACATTGCCGCTATTCATCGCCCCGCCCGGACGGTGATATACTCCGAGTAAGCCAGGTCCGCGAACAGCAGAAGGCGTTAAGTAGATGAGCG
This sequence comes from Mycolicibacterium sp., assembly GCA_030666145.1. Classification (GTDB taxonomy): domain Bacteria; phylum Actinomycetota; class Actinomycetes; order Mycobacteriales; family Mycobacteriaceae; genus Mycobacterium. The sequence goes on from DAOUYK010000126.1 coordinate 6,844, forward strand.
AACCCACTCCCGCTGACAGCGGTGCCTGCGAGGACATCAGGGCATCGATGAGCCCCGATGCGCTACGCCAGGCGATCGAGGACCACCTGCAGTACTCCCTCGGACGCCCTGCGGCCCTGCTGGAACCTCAGCACTACTACCACGCACTGGCTCTGGCGGTACGTGATCGCATGCAGCACCATTGGACCGAAACCACCCAGACCTATCTCGACCTCAGCAAGAAGGTTGCCTGCTATCTGTCGGCCGAGTTCCTGATGGGCCCATACCTGGGCAGCAATCTGCTCAACCTGCAGATCGAAGAGGCTGCTCGCGCTGCGCTTACTGCGCTGGGCCAGGATTTCGACACGGTGCTGGCCTGCGAACAGGAGCCCGGCCTGGGCAACGGCGGGCTGGGGCGGCTGGCGGCTTGCTATCTCGATTCGTTGGCCACCCTGCAGCGTCCCGCCATCGGCTACGGCATCCGCTACGAGTTCGGCATCTTCGACCAGGAGGTCCGAGACGGCTGGCAGGTTGAGACGACAGACAACTGGCTGGCCGACGGCAATCCCTGGGAGATCGTCAAACCCGAGTTGAACTATCGCGTCAACTGGGCTGGTCACACTGAGCGCTATCGCGACGCAAACGGCTACGACCGGGTGCGCTGGATCCCCGAACGCGTGGTCAAAGGGGTCTACTACGGTACCCCGATCCAGGGTTACGCAGTCAACACCTGCAACACGCTGACGCTGTGGAGCGCCAACGCGGTCAAGGCGCTGGCTCTGGATGCGTTCAACGCCGGTGACTATTACCGGGCGGTGGAAGACCAAGTCGTGTCCGAGAACATCACCAAGGTGCTCTACCCCAACGACGAACCTGAAGTCGGCAAGCAGCTTCGGCTGGCGCAACAATACTTTTTCGTGTCGTGCTCACTGCAGGACATCCTGCATTTGCTGGAAGACTTCGCCGGGCTGTCCGCCCGTGACCTTCCTGACCGGGTCGCCATCCAGCTCAACGATACTCACCCCTCGATCGCCGTGGCCGAACTGATCCGGCTGCTCGTCGATGAGCGCGATCTCGCCTGGGAGGACGCATGGCGGATCACCGTGGCCACGCTGGGCTACACCAACCACACCCTGCTTCCTGAAGCGCTGGAAACCTGGTCGGTGTCGATGTTCGCTCAATTCCTTCCACGACACCTTGAGATTATTTACGAGATAAACCGCCGCTTCCTCGACGAGGTTCGGGCCCGGTTCCCGGGCGACGAAGATCGGGTGCGGCGCATGTCGCTCATCGGTGAGGGCGGCGAAAAATGTATCCGGATGGCGCATCTGGCGACTGTCGGTAGCCACGCTATCAATGGAGTCGCAGCGCTGCACTCGCAGTTACTGAAAACCACTGTGCTCAAAGACTTCTACGAGATGTGGCCGGAAAGGTTCAGCAATAAGACCAACGGTGTGACGCCGCGCCGCTTTCTGGGACTGGCAAATCCCGGGCTGCGCAAGTTGCTTGACGACACTATCGGTGGGGGCTGGATGGTGGACCTGGAGCGCTTGCGGGCGCTAGAACCTCTCGCCGATGACTCTGCTTTCCAGAACCGTTGGCGTGCGGCCAAGCGAGGCAATAAGGCGCGATTGGCCACCTACGTGTTGTCAAGGACCGGGGTGTCCCTCGACCCCGATTGGATGTTCGACATCCAGGTCAAGAGGATTCACGAATACAAGCGCCAACACCTCAATGTCTTGCATATCGTCTCGCTGTACAACCGCCTCAAGAAGTGTCCCGAACTTGAAATGCCACCGCGCGCCTTCATTTTCGGTGGTAAATCTGCTCCCGGCTACACCATGGCCAAGTTGATCATCAAGTTGATCAACGCCGTCGCCGAAACCGTCAATGCCGACCCGGCCGTCAACAGCAGGCTTAAGGTCGCCTTCGTCCCGAACTTCAATGTGCAAAGCGCCGAGTTGATCTACCCGGCAGCTGATCTATCGGAGCAGATTTCGACCGCCGGCAAAGAGGCCTCGGGCACGGGGAACATGAAGTTCATGATCAACGGGGCACTGACCATCGGCACCCTCGACGGCGCGAATGTCGAGATTCGCGAGGAGGCCGGCGAGGAGAACTTCTTTCTATTCGGGCTCACCGTGCCCGGCGTACGGCGGGTGCTGAGCGAGGGCTACCGCCCTGGCCGTTACTGCGAAGACAACGAAGAGCTCGGCGAGGTTCTCGGGCTGATTGCTGATGGCTGTTTCTCCCATGGTGACACCGAGGTGTTCGGTCCACTGATCGACAACCTGACCCGCCACGACCCGTTTCTGGTGATGGCCGACTACGCCGACTACCTCGCCTGCCAGCAGCAGGTGAGCGACACCTGGCGAGACACCGATGCCTGGACCCGCAAGTCAATCCTCAAGTCGGCGCGAAGCGGCAAATTTTCCTCGGACCGAGCCATCGCCGAATATTGCGACGACATCTGGAATGTGCAGCCGGTGAAAGTCAAGGGTTAGCGCCTGGGATCGCGCGGCAAGGGGTGG
>DAOUYK010000178.1 GCA_030666145.1 Mycolicibacterium sp.
AAGTGCCGGGGTTGGCGAAACACACGTCGACTCCGTTGCCGACGAGGGTGGTCAACAAGGCTTGGGCACCGTTCACGGTCAGATCCCCTCCAGGTTGGTGAACACCCGCGCGGCGTTGGCGTGCAGGTAGTCGGCCACCTCTTCATTGGATATCAAGTCAAGCCTATTCGGCCCACACCATGCGCTCAGCAGGCCAAAATCGACAGCCCCGGAATCCATGGAGGCGACGGTGGCCTCGATAGGCACCTCACCATCGGGTATGCCGCCACCGGTCCAGCGTCGTAGCGGCCCCAACATATCGTTGGCGAGAAAACGCTGAGTTGGATGCTGCATCCAGGCGTCGATCGTCATCGCGATCGACTGTAGACCGGTACTCAGCGGCCACTTCCTGCGGCGGCGCGAATAAGCAGATCTGGTATTCGACGCCGAGGAGCTAGCCGAGAGCGGTGGATATCAGGTGCTCGCCCCGACGTGTTTGGCGTGCACGTCGTCGGCGGGTCGTTCTTCGGTGGTGTCCTTGGCCCACCGGTAGTCAGGCTTACCCGCAGGCGAGCGTTTGACTTCGTCAACCAGCCATAGGCTGCGCGGCACCTTGTAGCCGGCGATCTCGTCGCGCACGAACGCGTCGAGGTCGGCGAGCGTCGGCCGGGTTCCGACACGCGCCTGCACGACGGCGGCCACATGCTGGCCAAAGCGTGGGTCGGGCACCCCGACAACCAGCGCGTCGAACACGTCCGGGTGGCCCTTGAGCGCGGCCTCGACCTCTTCGGGGTAGATCTTCTCGCCGCCACTGTTGATCGATACCGAGCCACGGCCCAGCATCGTGACGCTGCCGTCGGCTTCGACTTCGGCATAGTCACCCGGGATTGCATACCGAACACCGTTGATGGTCTTGAACGTCTCGGCGGTCTTTTTCTCGTCCTTGAAATAGCCCACCGGAATATGGCCGCGCTTGGCAATGATGCCGCGCACACCAGAACCGGGCGTGACCGCATTGCCCTCGTCGTCGAGCACGACGGTGTTCTTGTCGATGGTGACGCGGGGACCGCCGGTGTGCGACTGCCCCTTGGCGACGATGCTGGTGCCGCCGAATCCCGTTTCCGAGGAGCCGATGGAGTCGGTGATTATCCGGTCGGGCAGAAGCTCAAGAAACTTCTCTTTGAGGCTGGTCGAGAACAGGGCCGCAGTGCTCGCGAGCAGAAAAAGTGACGACAGGTCGTACTCGTTCCCTTCGTCCTGGTGGGCCAGCAGCGCGTCCAGCAGCGGCCGCGCCATCGCGTCCCCGGTGAAGAACAGCAGGTTCACCTTGTGCTCTGCGATGGTCGGCCATACTTCCTCGGCGTTGAATTCCGGTATCAGCACCACAGTTTGGCCGGCGAACAGGGACATCCAGGTGGCCGACTGGGTCGCGCCGTGGATCATCGGTGGGATCGGGTAGCGGATCATCGGTGCGTTCGCCGCGGCCTGCTTGGCCAAGTCGTATTCGTCGGCAAGTGGCTCGCCGGTAGCGAAGTCGGTCCCGCCGAACAGCACCCGGTAGATGTCCTCATGGCGCCACATCACCCCCGTGGGGAAGCCCGTGGTTCCGCCGGTGTACAGCAGATAGAGGTCGTCGGCGCTGCGCGGACCGAAGTCGCGCTCGGGCGCACCCTGCGCCAGCGCCGAGTAGAACTCGATACCGCCGTAGCGCTGGAAGTCATCGTCTGAACCGTCCTCGACCGCCAGGACGGTCTTGACGTTCGGGGTCTCGGGCAGCACGTTGGCCACCCGGTCGGCGTAGCGGCGCTCGTGTACCAGTGCAACCATGTCGGAGTTGTCGAACAAGTACTTCAGCTCGCCCTCGACGTAGCGGAAGTTGACGTTGACCAGGATGGCGCCTGCTTTGACGATGCCCAGCATCGCGATCACGATCTCAACGCGGTTGCGGCAGTAGAGGCCGACTTTGTCGCCCTTCTTGACCCCGTTGTCGATGAGGTAGTGGGCCAGTCGGTTGGCCTTCTCCTCCAACTGGGCGTAGGTCAGGTGTTGACTGCCGCCTATGAGGGCGGTGCGATCGGGCACGGCGTCGATGGCGTGCTCGGCGAGGTCAGCAATATTCAGAGCCACGTCTCTAAACTAGAACGTGTTACATTTTCAGACAAGTTTTGGGCCGCTATGCTGGAAGGTGGACTGTCTGTGAGTCAGGTAGAAAGCTCCGAGAAGGGCCCCGACGCCCTCAGTGAGCAGCGCGGACACACCCTCATCCTGACACTGAACCGGCCAGAAGCGCGCAACGCGCTATCCACTGAGATGCTCTCGATAATGGTGGCTGCCTGGGATCGCGTCGACGAGGATCCCGAGATCCGCACCTGCATCCTCACCGGGGCTGGCGGCTACTTCTGCGCGGGCATGGACCTCAAGGCCGCGACCAAGGCACCTCCCGGGGACTCGTTCAAGAGTGGAGCCTTCGATCCGACCAAGATCGAGGGCCTGCTCAAGGGCCGCCGCCTGACGAAACCGCTGATCGCCGCAGTCGAAGGCCCCGCTATCGCCGGCGGAACCGAGATCCTGCAAGGCACCGATATCCGGATCGCCGGCGAAAGCGCCAAGTTCGGGATCTCCGAAGCCAAATGGAGCCTGTACCCGCTGGGGGGGTCCGCGGTTCGGCTCCCACGTCAGATCCCGTACACCATCGCCTGCGACCTGCTGCTTACCGGACGCCATATCACCGCGGCCGAGGCTAAGGAATACGGGCTGATCGGCTACGTCGTGCCCGACGGCACCGCCCTGGAGAAAGCTCTTGAGGTCGCCGAGGTGATCAACAACAACGGCCCGTTGGCCGTGCAGGCCATTCTCAAGACCATCCGCGAGGCTGAGGGCATGCACGAGGAAGTGGCGTTCAAGCCCGACACCGCAAACGGCATTCCGGTGTTCCTGTCCGAGGACGCCAAGGAAGGCCCCCGGGCGTTCAAGGAGAAGCGCGCCCCTAACTTCCACATGAAGTAATTCGGCTCCGATCCAGGCCTCCACCTGCGCCAGCCGGTGATGCTCTGACTGCTTGACGGCTGTCGCGGCGTTCAACATACTGATGCAATCAATCGATTGCTTATATTTACCCGAGTGAATCGCGCGACCGCATAATGGATGGGAGAGCCGCTCTTGCTAACAGCCAGCTTTGAGGATCCCCATCTGGCTTCGGATCAACCGAAGTCGGCAAGGCCGCGGCCCCAGCGGCTGCATACCTGGTTCAACCTGATCCCGATCGCCGAGTACGAGAAGAGCCGACCCTCGCGGATTCTGTTCCTCGATACCTTCGTCACCGTCGAGTCGAACGTGGTGGACGGCCAGACAAGGTACGAGGTGTTCTTCGAGGGCGAACGCCCGATGACGGCCGTGGTCGAGATCGGCGTCCTCTTCGTCTGGTACGGCGAGGATCTGCTGAAGCCCGATCGCCCCTTCCCTACCCTCTTCGCAGAGCCTTACGACTCGGCCTACGTGACCAGCACCCCGACCCTGTTCCACAACACACATGTGATGGACTTCGTCGAGAACGGATCGGACAATCTGCACTTCCGCGCCGTGCACCTGTGGGAGTACTCGAAGATCTACGATCACGTAGTCAACGACGAGACCATCACTCTCAAGCAGGACACCCGATTCCGTTACGGCTCATGCTCTACCCGTCGCACAATCCGCTGGCTTTCGAAGGTACTGCCCAAACTGGAGCTCACCCAGGACTACGTCTATCACGGGCCGGGCCTCGCGATCGTCGGCGCCACCGGCGCGTGGGTGCCCCGGATGAACGCCCTGGTGAGCCTCACACCCGAGGGCCAGAATCGCACCCGCGTCTACGTCACGATGGCAATCGACCCGACGACCTTCCCCGTGGTCATAGAACGAGTCTTCCAAGCAGTTACCCGGGGACGTCGGCTCTGCGATCTGCTGGCCAAGGTGATGGCGAACTACACCAAAAACGAGTTCGATGTCGACGCCATAATCTGGACGAACAGGAAGTACGTGGGCGCATCAGGCCTTCTGCCTTCCGAAAAGCCACTTCGAGACGTGATTGCCTGGGGGAAGACCTTCTACCCAAAGGACTTCCAGGCACCACCTGCACCCGAGCGGCCCACCGGAGAACCCCGTTGGTGGCCGCTGGCCACCGTTGAGAACCTGGCACCGGGAAGCGTGCACCGTTACACCGTCAACGACGCGGAGCTGATCGCGCGGCGCGATGCCAGTGGCGCGGTGCGGATCTTTGACGCGTTCTGCCCCCACCAGGGGGCACATCTCGGGTTCGGCGGGGTCATCGACCGCGACTGCCTACGCTGCCCCTTTCACGGCTTTTACTTCGATGCCGAGGGACGCTGCATCGGACCCAACATCGACAATCAAACCAATTTCATCAAGTCGCTCAACCTCAGCCCGGTCCCCCATCGGATACACCAAGGACAGATAGAGGTCCGGCTGTGAACGCGCCTAACCCGCCGGCATCAGGCAGCGCTGCGGCGGCAATTCGATGAGGAGCCGCGGCGCAGTCCTGCGCGAATACGGTGGGCCGTGGCGCGTCGAGGAGTTCGAGTTAGACCGGCCACGCTCAGGAGAAGTTCTCGTTCAGATGGCTGCCGCGGGGCTCTGCCACAGCGACGAACACATCCGGCAGGGTCAGCTGGTTCCGCCCAAGGACGGCCGCCAATCCCCCAAGGTGCCCTCGTGGCCGACGATCGGCGGCCACGAGGGCTCAGGAGTGGTCGTCGAAGTCGGCGACGGAGTCACCCGGTTCGTGCCCGGCGACCACGTGGTGGCCTCGTTCGTCGCTGTGTGCGGGCAATGCCGTTGGTGCGCTTCAGGAATGGAGTACCTCTGCGATGCCGGTGCCGGCACACTCGTCCCCGGGATGCCGACCGACGGCACATTCCGGCACCACACGGTAGACGGACAAGATTTGGCACATGTCTCCAAGATTGGATCCTTTGCCGAACACACAGTCGTGTCCGCCAACTCGATCGTCAAAATCGAACCAGATCTGCCGCTGGTGGCTAGCGCGCTGCTGTCGTGCGCCGTCCCTACCGGATACGGATCCGCGGCTCATCGCGCCAATGTCCGGGGCGGCGACACCGTGGTCGTCATGGGTGCCGGTGGGATCGGCTCGGCGGCCATTCAGGGAGCTCGTATCAACGGCGCCACCCACATCGTCGCGGTTGACCCGGTGGAGTACAAGCAGAAGTCGGCTCTGAGTTTCGGTGCCACTCACGCGACGGCGACGCCGGCCGAGGCGATCGACATGGTTCGCGAACTCACCCGCGGAGTGATGGCCGATGCTGTCATTGTCTCACCCTCGCTGATCGCGGCGCCCGACGTGGGAAACGCGTTGGCACTCACGCGCAAAGGTGGGACCTGTGTGCTGACCGGTATGGCCTCTTCGACAACCCGAATGGTAGAACTCAACGTCCAAGAGTTCGTACTGATGAACAAGAACCTGTGTGGCACGATCTTCGGATCATGCAATCCGAAGTCCGACATCCCGCTACTGGCAAAGCTTTACGAGGCGGGCCACCTGCAGCTCGACGAGATGATCACCAAGCGCTACCGCCTCGATGACATCAATGACGCGTACTGCGACCTTGCCAACGGCGAGCTGATCAGGGGCGTCATCGACTTCGGCATCATCTAAGGTGGATCCAGTCCTTGGGACGCAGCCGCCACGTACGGCGCGCGTATTCCACTTCGGTGTATGGCCATTGCGTGATGATGCGACCGGTGGGTGACCGGAAATAGCTGCCACACTGGGTCCACACGGTCTTCTCCAAGTCGGCGCTCAGTGCAGCGTTGTATTGCTGCTCGACTTCGGGTCGCACCTGTAGGCACCCACCCCGGCGGGCGAGCCGACCGACCGCACTGGCAACCAATCGGGCGCCCGCCTCAAGGACGTAGACGATTGAGCTTCCACCCTGATTGGTGTTGGGCCCGTACAACATGAAGAAGTTCGGGAAGCCGCTCACGACTGTGCCGAGGAATGCACTGGGCTCACACCCCCACCGTTCGTGCAGCTTCGTACCGCCGACACCTACGACCTCGATGCCGGAAAGATACTCCGCTGTTTCGAATCCCGTCGCGAGCACGATCGCGTCGACCTCCACGATGTCACCGTTCGCGGTGATCACCGAGTCCGCAGTCACCCGATCGATCGGTTCGGTCACCAACTCGACGTGGTTCTGTTGCAGCGCCAGATAGAAATCATCACCGAGCAGAACCCGCTTGCAGCGGAACGGATAGTCCGGCGTTAGCGCCCGGCGAAGTACGGCATCGGGCACCGCGCTCTCCAGGAACGACGTCGCAAACTGGGCGCGGCTAGAGACCAGCGGATCATCGGCCATGGTCGCGGTATTGTCGTGGAAGAACTTCCACACACGCCACCGTTCGAGGCGCGCCGCTAACGGGTTTCGGCGAAATCTCACCAACTCTTCCTCGGTGAACGGGCGGTCGTCCTTGGAGACCATCCAGGGCGCCGAGCGCTGAAAGACGGTAAGACGCGAGGCGCTCTTCGCGAGCTCCGGGATGACCTGCACGCCGCTGGCCCCGGTACCGACCACCGCGATCTTCTTGCCCGCCAAGTCGATGCGGTCGTCCCAGCGCGAGGTGTGCAGCAGGGAGCCTTGGAAGCCATCAAGGCCGGCGATCTCAGGAAACTTCGGCGAACCGAACAGTCCGACCGCGCTGACCACAACATCGGCACGGATCGTAGTGAGGTCTTCGGCGCCACCGCGTTGAACTTGAAGTTCCCACTCGCGGGTGTCCTCGTGCCAGCGGGCCCAGCGTAGGTGCGTGCCGAGCATCAGATGGCGGCGTAGGTCGAAGTCGTCGGCCACCGACTCCAGGTAAGCCAGAATCTCAGGCTGGCGCGCGAAGGTCCGGCTCCATGATCTGTTCAACGCGAACGAGAAAGAGTAGAAATGGCTTTGAACGTCGCAGGCAGCCCCGGGATAGGTGTTGCTCCGCCAGGTGCCACCGACGCCGTCGCTGCCTTCGACGATGACGATGTCGTCGACTCCGGCGCGGCGTAGCGCCACCGCTGCTCCAAGTCCACCGAATCCCGCCCCGATGATCGCCACTCTGGGTGAAGGTCGGCGCCGCGTC
>DAOUYK010000331.1 GCA_030666145.1 Mycolicibacterium sp.
AGCAGGAGGCAATGTGCGGTTCACCTACGCCGAAGCCATGACCGACCCGGCGTATTACATCCCGCTGGCCAAGTCCGCAGAAGCCGCCGGCTATCACGCGATGACGATCCCCGACAGCCTCGCCTACCCCTTGGACTCGGATTCCACCTACCCCTACACACCCGACGGCAACCGCGAGTTTCTTGACGGCAAGGCGTTCATCGAATCGTTCGTTTTGACCGCTGCGCTGTGCGCCGCAACGACGACGCTGAGGTTCAACCACTTCGTGCTCAAGCTGCCGATCCGTCCCCCTGCGCTAGTCGCCAAGCAGGCCGGCTCACTGGCCGCGCTCTTCGACAATCGGCTCGGCCTGGGCGTCGGCACCAGCCCGTGGCCCGAGGACTACGAGTTGATGAACGTGCCGTTCGCCAGGCGAGGCAAGCGGATGGACGAGTGCATCGACATCATCAGAGGCCTCACTTCCGGCGAGTACTTCGAGTATCACGGCGAGTTCTACGACATCCCCACAACGAAGATGGCCCCCGCGCCGTCGAAGCCGATTCCGATCCTCATCGGTGGGCACGCCGACGCCGCGCTGCGGCGAGCCGCCCGCAACGACGGCTGGATGCACGGCGGTGGTGACCCTGAAGAGCTCGACGCTCTTATCGAAAAGCTCAACCACTTCCGCGAGGAGCAGGACCGCCACAGGCCCTACGAGATTCACGCCATCTCCATCGATGCGTACACCCCCGACGGCATCAAGAGACTCGAGGATAAGGGAGTAACCGATGTCATCGTTGGCTTCCGGATCCCCTACATCATGGGACCAGACACCGAGCCGCTCGACAACAAGATCCGTAACCTCGAGCTGTTCGCCGAGAACGTCATCGCCAAGGTGTGATGCCCGGGTCAGCGGTGACCTCGTGTTTGGTGGTGACGTCGTGAGATTCAGTGCTGTCCCAGCGGTGGTCGGATCCACGCCATTGGGGTTGACGAGCGCGTCGCGGAGCGGCCGCCCAACAAAATGCCTATCCTCGGCGCATGACCGACGCCCTGCACGAGGACATCGTCGTAGTCCACACCGACGGCGGGTGCAGACCCAACCCCGGTCCTGGCGGCTGGGGGGCGGTGCTGCGTCAGCGCGAGCACGTTCGCAGGATGTACGGCGGGGAGTCCGGCGAGACGAGCAACAATCGGATGGAGTTGACCGCCCCGATCATGGCCCTGGAGGCGCTGACCAGAGCCGTGGTGGTGCACCTCTACACCGACAGCACCTACGTTCGGAATGGCATCACCAAATGGGTCCACGGCTGGGAGCGCAACGGCTGGAAGACCGCCACGAAGCAGCCGGTGAAAAATGTCGACCTCTGGAGCCGCCTGCAGGATGCCTGCGCGCGGCACCAGGTCGAGTGGTTCTGGGTGAAAGGGCATTCGGGCGTAAAAGACAACGAACTGGCTGACGAACTGGCCACCCAGGGCATGCGGGAAGCGATCAAGGCCTCCGGATGATTCTGGCCGTGGGCTGCCAACGCCGCCCCAAGCCCCGAGCGCCCCTATTCCCAACAGACCCCGTCGGGCACCTTGCCGGTAAGCAATCCGCGCCAGCTCGGTTGGCGCAGTAGACCCTCGGGGGTGCGCTCGCTGTAACGGACCTCCCCCACTAACTCGGGACGTACGAACGTCACCCCCTTGGAATCTTGCTTCGGAAGTACTGTTACGAAAGGTGATTCGTCGGCCTGCAACGGTGCGAGTGTCTTCCCGAGCTTGGCGAGTTCCTTGTCGGTGAAGCCGGTTCCCACCCGTCCGACGAACTGCAAGCCGTCCTCGCTGGGGATGCCCAGCATCAACGCACCGATCCCGCTGATATGACCAGCGGCCCCCTTGCGCCAGCCGCCGATCACCACGTCTTGGGTGTTCCAAATCTTGTCTTTGATCCACGACGACGACCGTCGGCCCGGCTGGTATGTAGAGTCCCGTTTCTTGGCGACGACGCCTTCCCCCTCTGGCTCTTGCCAGCTCGAGCGCCTCGGGTCCGTCGCCATCGATCGGATCCGGCACGATCAAGCCGCCACTTCGCGCGAGCGCTTCGAGCAGCCGCCTGCGGTCGGAGTACCTGGCTCGTAACAACGATCGGCCGTCGAGGTTGAGGATGTCGAAGGCCCAGAATTCCAGCCGGGTCGAGCGGGCACGGTTCTGCATCTCACCGAAACTGGGCGCGCCCGACTCGTCGAGCGCCACCGCTTCACCGTCGAGGATCACATAGTGGTCGGCCAGGTCGGCTGCCAGCGCCTTCAGTTGGGGGTACTCGTCAGTGACGTCGTGTCCCCGTCGCGAACGCAGCGTGAGCGTGCCACGGTCTGCTTCGACGAGCAAACGATAGCCGTCCCACTTGCCCTCGAAGGCCCACTGCACCTTCTCGAGTCGTGTAATCGAGCCCTCGGTTGCCAGCATCGGTGCGAGATCCGCTGCGGTGGGTCATTTCTGGTCCTTCATCCGGTGCGCGAGCCAGTTCTTACCATCGGTCTGGATTAGCGCATAACGACCCTGGATCTTCTTGCCGTGCAGCCTGACGATCACCTCTCCGCCCGTGTCTGGCCCGTCCGGGGGATTGTCGTTGAACTTCTCGGTCTCATAGATGCCGGTGTCCCA
>DAOUYK010000210.1 GCA_030666145.1 Mycolicibacterium sp.
GAAGGCTTCGCCGAGAAAGGTATCCACGTGTCGATCGACTCATTGGAACCCGAACCCACGATCACCGCCGACGGCGCATGGTGGCACCCGGTCGCGGTGATGGACCCGAACATGCGCATCGCTGATTCACCGCTCCCGCTCGCCGAGGTGTTCGAAGTGGCGCGAGACGCCGTCGCGGTGCAAGACGCGGCGGCCCGGACGGGCCGCGAGGTGTTCCGATGCGCGTGAATCGACGTGCCTTCCTGGCGGGCTCCGCGGGTCTGGTCACCCTCGCCGCTTGTGGGACCAACAGCGACACCGACGCCACCGTGCTAAATATCTCGGCCATTCCCGATCAGGACCAGGAAAAGCTGAACCGCCTCTACGACGCGGTCGCCGACCGCTTCGCCGCCGCTACCGGCCTCAAGGTGCGGTATCGACCTGTCGTCGACTACCGGGCCGTGGTGCGCGCCTTCGAAGTCGGCGACGTCCAGGTCGCGTGGATGGGCGGCCTCACCGGGGTACAGGCGCGCAACCGCGTGCCCGGGGCAACTGCGATCGCCCAACGTGATATCGACGCCGACTTCCACAGCGTCTTTATCGCGACCAGCGACTCGGGTCTGCGTCCCTTCGATGATATTTCTGGCCTTCGGGAGCTGGCGGGTCACACCTTTACGTTCGGCAGCGAGACTTCGACCTCTGGACGGTTGATGCCGCAGTACTTCATGGACGAAGGCGGCCTCGCGCTATCGCAGCTAAGGGGTAAGCCGGGGTTCTCCGGCTCGCACGACGCCACGATCGAAGCCGTCGCGTCGCGCAGCTTCGATGCTGGGGTGGTCAATGAGCAGGTATGGGAATCTGCGGTGGCGGCGGGTGAGCCGAACCTCGACGACGTCATTGTGCTGTGGCGCACGCCCGGCTATGCCGACTACCACTGGTTGGCCCGGCCTGATCTGGGTTCAGAGGCCGGCGAGGGAACGACGCAGGCGATCACCGATTTGCTGCTTGGCCTCAACTTGGAAGATCCGAAAGATGCCGAGATCCTCGACCTTTTCGGCGCCAAGAAGTTCATCCCGACGAAAAACTCCAACTACGACCAGATCGAGGCGGTAGCGCGGGAGCAGGGCCTGCTGGGGTGAGCGGCGTGGTCGTTCGGCTGACCGGAGTCGGCCGGGTTTTCGCGTCCACCGCCGCGGTCGCCGACGTCTGCCTCTGCATTTCAGCCGGCGAGCGGGTCGCAGTTCTCGGGGCAAGTGGGGCGGGCAAGTCCACGCTGATGTCGCTCATCAACGGCTCACTGGCGGCCACATCCGGAGTCGTCGAAGTTTTCGGCTCCGACCTCGCCACGCTGCGCCCCTCCCAACTCAGGTCGGTTCAACGGCGTATCGGCACGGTCTCGCAGCGGCTCGATCTGGTAGATCAGGTCCGGGTGCTGCATAACGTCAACGCCGGACGGCTTGCACAATGGGGAACCGCGAGGGCGCTGCTCGCACTGGCGTGGTCGCGACCCGACGCCACAGCCATGGGCGCACTCGAGCGGGTCGGACTGTCGTGGGCTGTCCACGAACGGACCGAACGGCTCTCCGGTGGGGAACGCCAGCGGGTGGCCATCGCCCGGATGCTTGTCCAGAATCCTGACCTCGTCGTCGCCGACGAGCCGGTCTCGAGCTTGGATCCCGCTCACACCACCGCGACGCTTGGCATGCTATGCGCGGCGGCGCCGACGGGCACAGCCATCGTCAGCCTGCACCAGCCGCAGCTGGCCCGCGAATTCTGCACCCGCGCAATCGGATTGCGAAACGGCAGAGTGGTGTTCGACCTGCCGACCAATCAGCTCGATGATGCGGCGCTCGACGAGCTCTATGCGCTGACGTGACCGTACTCACCCCGACAGGCGTCGATACTCGGTCGACGCGTGCACGGCCGCGCGCGACCTTTCGCAGAGTCATCGCTCGGCGGGTCATTGGGATAGCGCTCATCGTCGTTCCCCTCGGCTGGGCGTTGCTGCGCGCGACCCACGACGGCGACATCGTCAACCGCGGCGGACTTGCCCTCATAGATGATCTGTTGGCGTCGGCATTGCATCCGAACTTGGCGCCGGAGTTCCTCGCTGTCGTCGCCGACGCAACAATCGTCACGCTGGCATTCGCCGCGCTCGGCACCGCGGGTGCGCTCCTGATCGGGATCCTCGGCGGCCTGGTACTCAGCGATGTCGTGTGGTCAAGCAGACCGTCGGCCCCGGTGCGGCTGTTGCGCCTGGCGCTGCGCGGGATCCTGATTGCTCTACGGTCGATCCACGAGCTCATCTGGGCGCTGCTGCTGGTGAGCGTTCTCGGTCTGGACCCACTGGCGGCGGTTCTCGCGATCGCGGTGCCATTCGGCGCGCAGACCGCCAAGATCTTCGCCGAGACGCTCGACGGCGTACCTTCGGCCGCGCTACGAACGTTGCGCTCCGCCGGATCGCGACCCATAGCGTCTTGGGCCTATGGCTTGTTGCCCCAAGCGGCGCCGCTGCTGTTGTCGTATTCGTTCTACCGCTTCGAATGCGCGATCCGGTCGACCGTCATTCTGGGCGTCGTCGGCGTGGGTGGGCTGGGTCAGGAGTTCGCGGTGAGCCTGCAGTCCCGCAACTGGGATGAGGTGTGGACGCTGGTGGGCGCCGTCGTGCTCCTCTCGGCGGCAGCGGATCTGTGGAGCACGCGACTGCGTGGCGATCTCGCCGTGGTGACCTGCTCGGACTGGTCCGGGGGACAGCGGCGGGCGTCACCGGGACGATCGAGCTGGGCACGGTGGTCGGTGGTGATCGCCGTGCTGGGGTTGGTGCTCGCCTGGTTCGCCTCCGGGGTATCGCTGTCTGGAATGGCTTCCGAGCGCACCCGAAACCTGACGTTTCGTCTGCTCGACGACATGTTGCCACCGGCGCTTCCTCCCGGCGGGTGGGCGGCACTTGCCGGCGCGACGCTCGACACCGTGGCGATGGCACTGCTGGCCATGGCGGTCGCGGTGATGGTGACGGTACTGATCGGACCGTGGGCATCCCGGCTGCCGCGCGGCCCGATGGACGAGCAATCCGGACCGCTGAGCGGCGCGGTGCGATCCGCGGCATGGTGGATCGCGAGGTTCGTGCTGCTGGTGCTTCGTTCGGTACCGCCGACCGTCTGGGCTGTCATCGCGTTGTTCACGCTGTTTCCGGGCATTCTTCCCGGGGCGTTGGCCCTGGGCCTCTACACCGGAGGAATCCTGGGACGACTGGTCGCCGAGGCATGGGAGGCGATCGACACACGGCCACGCGACGCGCTCCGCGCGATCGGGACGCCCCGATGGCTCGCCGGACTGGCAGCAACTGCTCCCGCCTCCGCCCATCACCTAGTCAGCTACACCCTGTACCGGTTCGAAATCTGTGTGCGGGACACCGCGATCGTTGGTGTCGTCGGCGCCGCAGGTCTGGGCCGCCTACTCGCCGAGGACCTCGCGGCTTTCCGGTTCCCGGCAGTCACGACACTGCTGATCACCTTTGTCGCAGTGACCATCGCCAGTGAGATCGCGAGCCGGCGCCTACGCCGTGCGCTGCGGGGCTGAGCAGCTTGTGCGCCATCGCGGGCCCGCGTCTCGACTTCTGCCGCAGCTCCAAGTGGTCACATCTGATGACCGATGACTAATGACTATTGCTCAGCGTCGCTGTCCTTGCCGCTGACAATCTCTTTGGCCTTGTCGACGGCGTGCGTGGCGATGTCGACCGAGTCCTCGATGATGCGGCCCGTGCCGCCAGCGACATCGCCGGCGATGATTTCTCCTGCGCCATCAACTATGTCCGAGGCCTTCTTGACGGCGTGTGTCGCGATGTCCCTTGCCGAGTCGAGCGCGTCTTTGGGATTGAAGCCCATCAGAGTCTCCTGTTCGTTGAGCGTCCGCAACAAGTGTAGGCCTAGAAAAGATTCTGCGGCTCTCGTCTCACCGACCATCATCGGAGCGAACCCAGTTCTTATCTGCGGGAACCATCGCATACCAACACACCGGCTGGCACCTGCTGGCACCGGCTAGGGGCGACCGCGAACACCCTATGTCTACTAGTACCGACAACCGTGTATCTATACCGAGCCAAGGACGCATGCGTGGACCTGACCCTGTTCATCAACCCGGAGCACCCGCGTGGAGATCCCCTCGATCTCCGGCTGGCCGAGCACGTCGACCAGGTGACCCTCGCGCAAGAGGCCGGCTACGGTGGGATCACAATCGGCAGTCACTTGTCGTATGGTTCCTCTGCCTGGCTGCCAGCTTTCCCCACGCTGGCCCGCCTAGCGCCCGCCGCAACAGGCATGTCACTGTCCACCTGCATGCTGGTACTGCCGTACCACCATCCGATCCTGGTCGCCGAAGAGGCGGCTTTCCTGGACATAGTGTGTGGCGGCCGATTTACGCTGGGCGTCTCTGCCGGCTGGGCGCTCGATGAATTCGAGCTGCTCGGCTTGAACCGCCGCGAACGCGTCGGACGGTTCGAAGAGTCGGCCAAATTGATCGCACGACTGTGGTCGGAAGATCGGGTGACCACCGCGGGCCGCTACTTCCGCGTCGACGACTGCACATTGGCCCAGCGGCCGTTGCAGCAGCCCCGACCACCGATGTGGTTTGGGGGCAGCGCTATCCGTTCGGTGGAGCGGGCGGCCACCCTGGCAGATACCTCGCTCGGCGACAGCTGGGTGGCATCGTCACACCTCACCGAGGCGGTGATTGTCGACCAGACTCAGGCCTTTTCGGACCGGCTGGCGGTACTCGGAAAGCCGAGGCCGCTCGAATTCCCCTTGCTACGCAACATTGTGGTGGCGAAAGACCGCGTCACCGCCGTCCGGGAGGCTGGCCCCTTCCTCGAGGCCAGTTACCGGGTGTTCGACAAATGGGGACTGTTCACCGACGTGGTCGGCGACCAGTCGGCGACGAGAGGACTTCCCGAGCTGCTGGCGGGCCGCGTGATCATCGGGTCACCCGAGGAATGTGCTGAGGATCTGGTGCGGCTGATACGAGCGACGGGGTTCACCCGCCTCATCGCGAGGGTCCAGTGGATGGGCATGGAGCAACGCATCGTGCTGCGAACCATCGAGCTGCTCGCACGCGAGGTCCTCCCGATGGTGAAGCACGAACTCGGGACGTAACGTCGAGGTCAATGGACAGCCCCTGTGTCGCACACGGAACGCTGGCTAACTAATGCTTGCTAGGGGTCACACCAGCAGGTTCTTGATGATTGTCCCATCTTTCATGATGACCTCGATCGACTGGACCGGTGCTGGATTGGCTGGGTCAGTGAACCAGCGATCGGTCGCGCCGAGCACGGTGATGTCGGCCAGCGGATTTCCGTCGATCACGAGGATGTCTGCCAGGGCGCCCATCTCGATGACACCGAGCTTGCCCGGGTAAGCGTTGCGGAGTCCGGATTCGGCCAGCAGCTTGCCAGCCGTCGACGTCGCCTGGCGCAGCACTTCGAAGTTGGAGCCGAACGCCTGGGTGCGCCAGTACAACTCGTAGCGGCGGCTCTTCATGGCATCGGGGACCGTACCGACGAGATCGGACGCGAACACAACGTCGACGTTGAGTTCGAGCAACCACGGGGCGAATTTCTTGTAGGTGTCTTGCATCGCCTTGATGCTGTCGTGCTTCGAGGGCGCTACCAACGGGTTGTTGAACAGCTCCGGAGACATCCCCCACATCTGGGGCACGACATAGACGCCCCGGTCACTGACCAACTCCATGGTCGCGCGGCTCATGAAGAAGCCATGCTCGATCGACTTGCCACCGGCACCCACGAAGCCTCTGATCGCCTTATCGGTGAAGATATGGGCGCCGACGTAGGTGTTCCAGTCGTTGGCAGCGTCGACCGCGGCCTTCATCTCGTGTTCGGCGTACTAGGCGACATCGATCGGGCCGTGGGCAGACGCCCCGCCACCACCGGCCATGATCTTGATCTGGGATGCGCCCTGCATAAG
>DAOUYK010000040.1 GCA_030666145.1 Mycolicibacterium sp.
CGCCAAGGCCAGTCAGCGATTCGTCTACGGGGACTACCGGATCGTCGAGCTGCTGGGCAGACGTAACGAGGTCGACTCGACCGCGCAACTGGCAGCCGAGATCGTGATGCGTAGCAGCACCTGGTAAGGGTGCCCATCACGTTTAGGGAGCCGCCGACGCACCGCCGACACCGCCGAAGCAGTGGACCACCTCCTCGGGCGTCGGGCCTGGGTGTGCCTGGGGATAGCCGTAAAACTAGTTGTTCACAAACGCTTTTGCGGTGGGTCTCGGCCCGGCTGCCGGCCGAGGCCGGGGCCCTCCCGATGGGTGAGCGCGGGCAACGAAAGGCGGCCTTCGGTATTGGTCTGGTGTCCTGCTTTCAAAGACGGCAATTTGTGAAAGCCTGGGAGTAGGGCGCGCGACGAGGGGAGAGCACCGATGGGCGCACCGGGCATGCTGTCGAAGTCCGCGCTGGAGGGCCAGGTCGCCTCCGGCGCCGTCGACACCGTGATCGTCGCGTTTTGTGACATGCAAGGCCGGCTGACCGGCAAGCGGATCTCGGCGCGACTGTTCGTCGAGGATGTCGCTGAGCACGGTGCCGAGTGCTGTAATTATCTGCTGGCCGTTGACGTCGACATGAATACCGTCGACGGGTATGCCATCTCCAGCTGGGAGACCGGCTACGGCGACATGGTGATGACGCCGGACTTCGCCACGCTGCGTCTACTGCCGTGGCTACCCGGTACCGCGATGGTGATGGCGGACCTGTCATGGACCGACGGCCGGCCAGTCAATCAGGCGCCACGCAGCATCCTGAACCGTCAGCTCGACCGGCTTGCGGCCCGCGGATTGGTCCCATACGTCGGCACCGAGCTGGAGTTCATGGTGTTCGACGACAGCTTCCGAGCGGCCTGGCAGGCCGGCTACCGCGGCCTGACTCGGGCAACCGACTACAACGTGGACTATGCCATGCATGCCTCGACCCGCATGGAGCCATTGCTGCGCGACATCCGGCTCGGTATGGATGGTGCGGGCATGTATTGCGAAGGTGTCAAGGGGGAGTGCAATCTCGGTCAGCAGGAGATCGCATTCCGCTATGACCATGCCCGCGTCACCTGCGATAACCACACGATCTACAAGAACGGCGCCAAGGAGATCGCAGATCAGCACGCCAAGAGCCTGACATTCATGGCGAAGTTCGACGAACGTGAAGGCAACAGCTGCCACATCCACATCTCGTTGCGCGGGGACGACGGGTCGGCGGTGTTTGCCGATGCCGGCGACGAGTTGGGCATGTCGGCGATGTTCCGTACCTTCGTCGCCGGCCAGCTGGCCACGCTGCGGGAGTTGACGCTGTTCTACGCACCGAACATCAACTCGTATAAGCGTTATGTACATGGCAGCTTCGCACCGACTGCCGTCGCCTGGGGGGTAGACAACCGGACCTGCGCGATGCGGGTGGTCGGCCGCGGCCACGGTATGCGGGTGGAATGCCGCGCCCCCGGTGGCGATGTCAACCAGTATCTGGCGGTGTCGGCACTGATCGCCGGCGGACTTCACGGCATTGAGCAGAAACTCGAGCTTCCCCAGGCGTCGCAGGGCAATGCATACACCGGCGGTGCCGAGCGGCTGCCGACGACGCTGGCCGAAGCCGTGGAGTTGTTCGACAACTCGCAGATCGCGCGTGAGGCGTTCGGCGACGACGTCGTTGACCACTATCTGAACAACGCACGCGTGGAACTCACGGCGTTCAACGGCGCGGTGACCGATTGGGAGCGGCTGCGTGGCTTCGAACGGCTCTGACGCTGGCGCCGTCAGGGCGCTGATCGGGCTGACCACCTACCTGCAGCCGGCCCAGACCGGAGTATGGGATGTGCGCGCCAGCTTCCTGCCCGCTATGTACTTCGAAGGCGTCGAACGAGCTGGCGGTATCTCGGTGTTGCTGCCGCCACAGCCGGTAGACGCAGCCATCGCCGGGCGTGTGCTCGACGGCATCGACGGTCTGATCGTCACCGGCGGCCGTGACGTCGACCCTGCGGGATACGGGGTCACTCGTCACCCGGCAACTGACGAGCCCGTCGCCGACAGCCGCATTCGGGATGCCTTCGAATTTGCGCTTGTGCAGGAGGGGTTGCGCCGGGGAATGCCGGTGCTGGGTATCTGCCGGGGCGCCCAGGTGCTCAATGTGGCACTTGGCGGCACGCTGCACCAGCACCTGCCCGACGTCCTTGGGCATACTCGCCATCGACAGGGCGATGCAGTGTTCACCACATCGTCGGTCACGACCGTGCCCGGTACCCGGGTGGAGGCTCTCGTCGGAGAGACCACCGAGGTCCAGTGCTATCACCACCAGGCCATCGACTGCCTTGGCGAAGGTCTGATCGTCAGCGCATCTGACGCCGATGGCGTGGTCGAAGCCGTGGAGATCGACCCGTCCCGGCATCCAGACAGCTGGGTGGTGGCAGTGCAGTGGCATCCAGAGGAGCGTCTTGACGATCTTCGGTTGTTCGCAGGCTTGGTGGGTGCGGCGAATCGGTATATGACCGGAAAGACCCAGAAGGCCCAGAAAGTGAGCAAGTGACTGCGAGCGAAGTGATCAACCCCGCGACCGAGAAGCGGTTGCGCACGATCGAGCAGACCGATGTAGCCGCAGTGGACGACACGGTGGCACGCGCTAAGGCGGCCCAGCGCGTCTGGGCCCGGCTGGATCCCGCTGACCGTGCGGCTGCGCTGCGGGCATTCGCGACGGTCGTGGATGCGCACATCGAAGAACTGGCCGAACTCGAAGTCGCAAACTCCGGGCATCCGATCGGGAACGCGCGGGCCGAAGCCGGACATGTGCGCGACGTTCTCCAGTATTACTCCGCTACCCCCGAACGGCTTTCCGGTAAGCAGATTCCGGTTGCGGGCGGATGGGATGTCACATTCAACGAACCACTGGGCGTGATCGGCGTCATCACCCCGTGGAACTTCCCGATGACCATTGCCTCTTGGGGGTTCGCCCCCGCGCTCGCGGCGGGTAACGCGGTGTTGGTTAAGCCCGCGGAGTGGACTCCGCTGACGACGATCCGGCTCGGTGAGCTCGCGATAGAGGCGGGGCTGCCCGCCGACCTGTTCTGTGTGCTGCCCGGCAAAGGTTCGGTGGTCGGCCAGCGGTTCGTCAGCCATCCCGATGTCAACAAGATCGTGTTCACCGGTTCCACCGAGATGGGCAAGCGGGTGATGTCAGGTGCCGCGGAACGGGTGAAACGCGTCACCCTGGAATTAGGCGGCAAGAGCGCCAACATCATTTTCGATGACTGCGACCTGGAGCGGGCGGCCGCTACGGCGCCGTACGGGGTTTTCGACAACGCCGGGCAGGACTGTTGCGCCCGAAGCCGGATCCTGGTGCAGCGCAACGTCTACGACAGGTTCATGGAACTTTTCGAACCCGCGGTGAAAGACGTCGTGGTGGGCGATCCCCGTGCGGATGGGACCGAAATGGGTCCGCTTGTCTCCAGTGCACACCGAGACACGGTGTCCTCGTTCGTGCCCGATGGCGCCCCGGTTGCTTTTCGCGGGAATGCGCCCGCCGGTCCGGGGTTCTGGTTCCCTCCGACCGTGCTGACACCGCAGCGCACCGACCGTACCGTGACTGAGGAAATCTTCGGACCGGTCGTGGCAGTGCTGCCGTTTGAGGACGAAGCCGATGCCATCGAGCTGGCCAACGACACTGTCTACGGGCTGTCCGGATCGATCTGGACCGATAACCTGTCGCGGGCGCTGCGGGTGTCGCGCGCCGTGGAAGCTGGCAATTTGTCGGTCAATTCGCACTCCTCGGTCCGCTACAACACGCCCTTTGGCGGCTTCAAGCAGTCCGGGTTGGGGCGCGAACTCGGAGCGGACGCCGCACTGTCGTTCACCGACACAAAGAATGTATTCATTGCCGTCCGAGCGGAACGGGAGACACCCTGATGGATCTGACCCAGCGCCTCGCCGGCAAGGTGGCGGTGATCACCGGGGGCGCCAGCGGGATCGGTTTGGCCAGTGTGCGGCGCCTACACGCCGAAGGTGCGACGATAGTAATCGGCGACATCAACCCGGCGGCAGGCCAGGAGGTTGCCGAGGAGGTCGGTGGAACCTTTGTCCAGGTGGATGTTTCGGAGGAGGCGGCTGTCTCCACCCTTTTCGACACCGCCGCAAAGACCTACGGTTCGGTCGACATCGCATTCAACAATGCAGGGATCTCGCCTCCCGATGACGACCTGATCGAGGACACCGGGCTCGACGCATGGCAGCGTGTGCAGGATGTCAACCTGAAATCAGTGTTCCTGTGCTGCAAGGCTGCTCTGCGCCATATGGTTTCACAGCAGAAGGGTTCGATCATCAACACCGCCTCGTTCGTCGCGGTGACGGGGTCGGCGACGTCGCAGATCTCTTACACTGCCTCCAAGGGTGGCGTGCTTGCGATGTCACGCGAGCTCGGTGTGCAGTTCGCCCGACAGGGCATTCGTGTCAATGCGTTGTGCCCGGGGCCGGTGAACACGCCAATGCTCAAGGAGTTATTCGCCAAGGATCCCGAACGGGCTGCCCGCAGGCTGGTGCACGTGCCGCTGGGCCGATTCGCCGAACCGGAGGAGCTCGCGGCTGCAGTGGCTTTCCTGGCCAGTGACGATGCGTCGTTCATCACCGCGTCGTCGTTCCTCGTCGACGGTGGGGTCTGCTCCGCGTACGTCACGCCGCTGTAGAGAGACCGTAGAGAGACTCTAGGGCGCGCAGGCACACGACAGGCGCGCACAGGACTACATTTGGCAGTGTGGAGGATCAGTCGGTGATCGAGCTGGCATCTTCGGCGCTGTCCGACGTGGACACTTCTGGCTGGGCTCAGCGCTTCGACCTGGTGTCGGACCCCCACCGTCTCGAGATCCTGCTGAGCTTGCATCGGGCGCCAGGGATCTGCGTCCATGACCTCGCCGCCGCACTCGGTCGGTCGGAAAATGCTGTTTCGCAGGCACTTCGAGTGCTACGTGCGCAGGGTTGGGTGACGAGCACCCGCACCGGCCGCTCGGTCAGCTACCGGTTGGATGACGAGATCGTGCACGATTTGCTGCACTGGATCGGTGCCCGCCACGTCGAATCGACTGACCGCTAAAACTGTCCATCTGATCAGCTGGACACATGATTGGATGACCGAATAGGCTCCCGTGGGTGAGCGCCCAGCATGTCGCCATGCACATGAGCGACGGCATCGTCGACGTGCCGACATCGGTGATGTTCGCGGCGATCACGCTGATCGTGCTTGGAGTGTGCGGGTGGAAAGCCCGCGCCGAGCTCGACGAACGGACAGTGCCGCTGGCGGGTCTGGTGGCGGCGTTCATCTTCGCCGTGCAGATGGTCAACTTTCCGATCTTGCCCGGCGTGAGCGGGCACCTGCTGGGCGGTGCGCTAGCCGCCATACTCGTAGGGCCCTATACCGGCGCGCTGTGCATCGCGATCGTATTGGTGGTGCAATCCTTGCTCTTCGCCGACGGCGGCGTCACCGCGCTCGGCACGAATATCGTCAACATGGCGATCATCGGTGTGGGCGCTGGTTATGGGATCGCCTTGGCGATGTACTCGGTGGCGCGTCGCCGGGCTGAGGCTCTGCCGGTGCGAGCCATCGGATTGATTGCTTTCCTCGCGGGACTCATCGGAACAGTGTTCGCGGCAATGGGATTCGTGCTTGAGTACGCGGTCGGCGCAGCGGCCCCGTCGTCTCTGGGGGCAGTCCTGGGTTACATGTTGGTCACCCACGCGCTCATCGGTGTAGGTGAGGGCGTCATCACCGCGGTCACCGTTATGGCAGTGGTGCGCGCTCGACCCGACCTGGTGTACCTGTTGCGACGCCAGCGCGCAGAGGTTGCCCTGTGACGCGACGCTGGTCGTTCTGGGCAATCTTCGCCGCGGCCACCCTGCTGATCGCCGGGGTGGTCTCCTACTTCGCGAGCCTCAGCCCCGATGGCTTGGACTCGACGACGCTGCGTGGCTGTCAGGTGATCCAGACCGCTGCCGGCGAACAGTTGACCGGGGACTGCATCGCGCAGCAGATCGGCGAACACCACCTCGCCGATTCGCCGTTGGCCGGCTACGCGCTGGGCGCGCGCGAAGGTACCGGCGGGCTGGCGGGTGTCATCGGTGTTCTTGTCACGGTCGGGGTTGCCGGCGGTGGGTTCTGGCTGATCGCCCGCACCCGGCCCGGGCGCAGTGACGACCCAGCCGTCCAGCCGAGTGGGCGTTAGGCGTGGGCGCTGGAGCCCACCCGCTCTACCGGCATGGCGACTCCACCGTGCACCGGGCGCCGGCCGAGGTCAAGATCGTATGCCTGCTGGTCTTCGTGCTGGCCGTGGTCGCTACCCCGAGGGAGATGTTCTGGCCGTTTGCGGGCTACGCGCTGATAGTGGTGGCGGTGTGGCGGCTGGCGGGCATTCCGCTGCGGTGGGTTCTGCCGCGAATGCTGATCGAGGCGCCGTTCCTGGTTCTGGCGCTGCTGTTGCCTTTCGCCGAGGGGGGCGACCGCGTTGAGGTCGGTGGAGTGCAGCTATCGGTGACGGGTTTGTACGCGGCGTGGGGAATCGTGGTCAAGGGCACCTTGGGTGTGGCCGCGGCACTCACGCTGGCTGCCAGCACGTCGGCGGCCGAGCTACCCGCTGCGCTGAGCCGGCTCGGTGTCCCCGCGGTGGTGACATCGGTACTCGTGCTCATGATCCGGTACATCGACCTGCTCGCAGCCGAGGTGGGCAGGATGCGGATGGCACGCATCTCGCGGGGAGATTCGCCACGCGTGCTGCACCAGGCACGCGCCATTGCCGTCGGAATCGGTGCGTTGTTCCTACGGTCCTATGAGCGCGGAGAGCGGGTGTATCACTCGATGCTGTCGAGGGGTTTCGATGGGGGCGTGCCCGATCTGGCAGTGATTGGTGCGCCGCCGCGTGCGGTGCCGATCCAGTGGGTGTTGACGATGATCCCGGCCGTTGTCGCGGTGGGAGTATCGGTGCTGGCATGGGTGATCCGATGACCGTCCCCGCCGTCCTGATCGAGGGGTTGCGTCACGTCTATCCCGACGGTCACGTCGCCCTCGATGGCCTTCATCTCGCCGTGGCACCTGGTGAGCGTGTTGCGGTGCTCGGGCCTAATGGTGCGGGCAAAACCACGTTGATGTTGCACCTCAACGGTGTACTCACCGCTACTTCGGGTTCGGTTCGCATCGGTGGAACTACGGTGAACCGCAAAAACCTGCACGGCATACGTCAGCGCGTCGGCTTAGTGTTCCAGGATCCCGACGACCAGCTATTCATGCCGACCGTCGCACAGGACGTCGCGTTCGGGCCGGCGAATTTCGGGCTCCGTGGCGAGCAACTCGCCGATCGGGTGGCGCGGGCCCTGGCCGCGGTGTCACTGACCGAGCAGGCCGAGCGCAACCCCACCCACCTGTCGGCGGGTCAGCGACGCCGTGCTGCGCTGGCCACGGTGCTGGCCTGTGATCCGCAGATCCTGGTCCTCGACGAGCCGTCGGCCAACCTCGACCCAGTGGCTAGACGTGAACTGGCCGAGACGCTTTTGGGGCTGGACGCGACGATGCTCATCGTTACCCATGACCTGCCGTATGCGGCTCAGCTGTGTGACCGCGCGGTCGTGGTGGACGGCGGGGTGGTGGTCGCAGACGGTGCGGTTAACGAGATCCTCGCCGACGGCGACCTGCTGGCCGCGTACCGTCTCGAACTACCGTGGGGCTTCGTCGTTAAAACCTGATTGCCGTTCACACCTGAGGTGACGTCAGCGGTCAATGCCGCCGCGGCGGCGGCCACGGCGGTTCGCCGCACAGCGCCAGCAAAGCGTTCTCGAGCACCTCGGGCAGCGCTGGATGAATCCAGTACTGGCCGCGTGCCATGTCCTGTGCGGACAGGTCGAACGTCATCGCCTGGATGATCGGTTGGATGATCGACGACGCCTGGTGCCCCATGATGTGGGCCCCGAGTAACAACCCGGTGTCGTCATCGATGATCAACTTGGCGAATCCAGTGGAATCCTCCAGCGCCCAGCCGTACCCGACATCGCTGTAGTCCTGGACCTTGGATCGGATGCGGTGACCCGCCGCACGCGCCTCGTTCTCAGACAGGCCGACGCAGGCGATCTGTGGTTCGGTGAACACCGCCGAGGGCACGTTGCGGTGGTTGGCGGGCATGAGGTTGTCGGTGTCGCCCCAGTCCTGTAACAGGTTCTGTTTGACCACTCGTGCTTCGTGGTTGGCAACGTGTTTGAGCTGATAGGGCGAGCTGACGTCACCGAGGGCGAAGATGTTTCGCGCCGTGGTGCGCTGGAATTCGTCGACGACGACGAGCCCGTTGTCGACCTGCACGCTGGCATGGTGCGTATCGAGGCTGTCCCCGTTGGGGATTCGGCCGGTGGCCACCAGCAGTATGTCGGCGTGCAGTGTCGATCCGTCGTCGAGGTTCAGCATGACGCCGCCATCGTTTGAGGTGGCGTTGCCTGAGGTGGCGTTAACAATGTTGCGGCGGCTGCGGATCTCCCACTTCTTGCCCGCGATATCGGTAAATCGTTCGCGCACGGTGCCGTCGCAGTGGCTGAGCATGGTGGTACCGCGCAGCACAAGCGTCACCCGCGACCCCAGGGACGAAAAGATATGCGCGAACTCGGCGGCCACGAAGCCGCCACCAACGATGACGATGTGTTCGGGCAGGTCCGAGATCCGCATGATGGTGTCACTGGTGTGATAGATCGCTCCGCTGTCGGCGATTGTCGGGGGCACGTTCGCGCGCGCTCCCGCGGCGATCACCACCTGGTCGGCGCTGAACTCGTCGCCTTCGTCGGTGCGTAGGCGATAGCCACCCGTGGGGCCCGACGGGGCGAACCGGGTGTGGCTGGCGAACACCTCGACGTTCGGAGATGACCTTCGGTATTGTTCGCCCCCACTTGCCAGCGGGTCGATCCGGCCGAAAACCCTCGAGACGATGTCGGGCCAGCGCACGGAGTCCACGTGTGCGTCGACGCCGAAACGGCTGGAGTCGCGGGCCTGCGCAGCCACCCCCGCGGTGTAGACGAACATTTTGGTCGGCAGGCACCCAACGTTCAGACAGGTGCCGCCGAACACACTTTTCTCGCAGATGGCCACCCGTTTGTCCGCGTAGCGCTCGTCGAGGATCGAGTTGCCCGAGCCGGTGCCGATGATCGCGATGTCGAAATCAGCCATCTTCGTCACTTCCGTCGGATTGATTTGGTGTTGTTGGACCCTCGTTGAGATACCAGTCCAGCCAGCGGTCTAGCTCAGCGTAGGCCTGCCGGCGGGGTTCCGGTACGGACAGGAACACGTCGTGCTTGGCGTCGGCGATCGGGGTGATGGTGGTCCGGTTGCCGATGCAACCGGCCCAGCGGGCGATCTGCGTGACGTCCAGCACAGCGTCTCCGTGCTGGATCCGCTCGATCTCCTCGACTTCAGTGGGGTCACCGACCTCACTCACACTGCGGTCGGAGCGCAATATCAGGTTGGGGACACCGACGTCGAGACCGCGGTGCAGCCTGACCTGACCACGCCTGATCGCGTTGATCCAGCCGAACGTGACAGGGAAGCCTCCGATTGGTTTCCACGTCAGGTCGTAGTCGAAATCGCCGTGGTAGTCGCGGTGCAGGGTGGCGCCGTAACCGCCTTCGGTGGGTTGGCGCACCAATGTCCGCTTTCGGAGCCGAGCCATAGCCCGGAGTGCTACCGAGGTGGGGGGCATCCGAAGTGCCGGGTGCCCGTGCAGGTCCAGCCACGGACTGTTGAGGATCAGCCCAGACACGCCCTTGGCTGGGGTGGCTGCACGACGGCGCCGATCCAACCAGAGCGGGACCACTAGGCCACCCGCTGAGTGACCGTAGATCAGTACTCGCGTGCCGCAATCAGCGGCGATCTTGTCCAACGCGCGTTCCAGTTCATCGTCGTACCGAGCGAGGTTCGTGGTGAAGTGCGGAGTCTGACCGTCGCGGTGAGAACGCCCACATTTGTGCAGGTCAAGAGCGTACGGCGCGATGCCCCGGGCTGCGAAGCGATCGGCCAGCTCGGTATTGAAAAAGTAGTCGGTGAATCCGTGCACCATCAGCACGGCGCAGTCGGCCGATGGGTCTGGCACCCCCCGGCGGATCAGTGTCGCTTCCAACGTGCCCTCGCCGTCTGGATCCGGGCCGAGGGCGAATGTGCACTGCCAATATCCTCCCAGCACATCGGGCTCCCAACCAGACACGACAGCCACCCTAGTGCCGAGCAGTGGAGCTGCAGGGCCTCGTGACAGTGGTTGGCGCCCAGAATGCGACCGCTTCGGGATAACCTGAACACCGGCAAGCCGTTATCAACGGGCAGCGACCGCGAAGGGCCAGCACAACGTGTCTGAAGCAGAGAAGACCGACGTCCTACTGGTAGGTGCGGGCATCATGAGTGCCACGCTCTGCGCGCTGCTGCGTTTGGTGGAGCCGGACTGGTCGATGACATTGGTGGAACGTCTCGACGGTGCGGCCGCCGAGAGCAGCGACCCATGGAACAACGCGGGCACCGGCCACTCGGCACTGTGTGAGTTGAACTACACCCCGGAACGGCCGGATGGCTCCATCGACATCACCAAGGCGGTCCACGTCAACGAGCAGTTCCAGGTGTCGCGGCAGTTCTGGGCGTACGCCGTCGAGAACGGGGTGCTGCCCGATGTGCGCAGCTTCCTCAACCCGGTCCCGCACGTCAGTTTCGTGCACGGGGCAGAGAACGTCGCCTATCTCAAGAAGCGCTATGAGGCTCTCGTCGGCAATCCGCTGTTCGCCTCGATGGAGTACATCGACGATCGAGACGAGTTCACCCGCCGGTTGCCGCTGATGGCGCAGGATCGTGATTTCGCCGACCCGGTGGCACTGAACTGGACGCAGGAAGGCACCGACGTTGACTTCGGTTCGCTGTCTCAGCAGTTGATCGGGTTCGGCGCACAGCAGGGGATGGCCACTTTGTTCGGCCACGAGGTGAGCAATCTGCGCCAGGGCTCCGATGGTAGGTGGATTGTCAAGGTCGTCAACCGCCGCACCGGGGCCATTCGCAAATTCAACGCAAAGTTCGTCTTCGTCGGCGCGGGCGGTGGCGCGCTGCCGCTGCTGCAGAAGGCGGGGATCAAGGAGGCTAAGGGCTTCGGCGGCTTCCCGGTGGGCGGCGAGTTTCTGATCACCGGCAACCAGGAGCTGACTGCCGCCCATCACGCCAAGGTGTACGGTTTGCCGCCGCTGGGCGCCCCCCCGATGTCGGTGCCGCACCTGGACACCCGGGTGATCAACGGAAAGTCCTGGCTGCTATTCGGTCCGTTCGCGGGTTGGTCCCCGAAATTCCTCAAGCAGGGCAAGATCACCGACCTGCCATTGTCAGTCAAGCCCGACAACCTTGTGTCGATGCTGGGTGTCGGACTCACCGAGATGGGTCTGTTGAAGTACCTGATCGGCCAGTTGTTGTTGAGCCCAGCCGCTCGCGTGGACGCGCTTCGTGAATTCGCTCCCAGCGCAGTCGATTCCGACTGGTTGCTCGACGTTGCAGGACAGCGCGTTCAGGTGATTCAGAAGGCCAAGGGCAAAGGCGGCGTGCTGGAGTTCGGTACCACAGTTTTATCGGCTGCCGACGGCAGCATCGCCGGCCTGCTCGGCGCGTCGCCGGGCGCGTCGACCGCTGTGCCCGCGATGTTCGAAGTGATGCAGCGTTGCTTCCCCGACCAGTATCAGGGTTGGCTGCCGAAACTCGAGGAGATGGTCCCGTCTCTGGGCGTCGAGTTATCGAGCGAACCTGCGCTTTTCGAGAAAGTGTGGGCGAATGGCACCAATGTGCTCTCACTCGATGAGCCCACTAGTGACGCCCCGCAGAGCCGGGAGGTGGGGTCGGGGCCCGGCAGCGAGCGGTCCGATACCCCCGCGGCCGTGGCTACCGGATGACAGTGGCGCTGCAGCGCAGCTGGCCAGAGGATCTGGCTGCCGCGACGCTCGATGAGAAGCGCCCCGAGGGGCACACCCAGCAGTGCCGACGGTGAAGCGGTGACTGTGTCCATCCCGTCGGAGTCGCTTTATCCGTTCAGTGCGGTGGTGGGCCACGACCGGCTGCGGCTTGCGCTGGTGCTGTGTGCAGTGCGACCCGAGATTGGGGGAGTGCTGATCCGGGGAGAGAAGGGCACTGCGAAGTCGACCGCCGTCCGCGGTTTGGCGCAGGTGCTGACCGAGGCCTTCAAAGCATCCGGAGGAGGCGGCGGGCAGCTCGTAGAACTGCCGATCGGTGCCACCGAAGACCGGGTGGTCGGATCGCTGGACCTGCAGAAAGTACTGCGTGACGGAGAGCATGCGTTCTCGCCGGGGCTGCTTGCGCGTGCGCACGGCGGGGTGTTGTACGTCGATGAGGTTAATCTGCTGCACGACCATCTGGTGGACGTCTTGCTGGATGCGGCTGCGATGGGTCGGGTGCACATTGAGCGCGAAGGAGTTTCGCACAGCCACGATGCTCGGTTTGTGCTGATAGGCACTATGAACCCCGAAGAGGGCGAGTTGCGGCCGCAGTTGCTCGACCGGTTTGGGCTGACCGTTGACGTGCAGGCATCCCGCGACGTCGAGGTCCGTGCCGAAGTGATCCGTTCGCGCCTGGCTTATGAGGCCGATCCAGCGGGTTTCGCGCAGCGATACGCTGGCGCCGATGCCGAACTGGCAGCCCGCATTTCCCGGGCCCGTGCACTGCTGCCCGATGTTGTGTTGCCCGACAAGGAGTTACGCCGCATCGCGGCGCTATGCGCGGCCTTCGACGTCGACGGAATGCGTGCCGACCTGGTGGTTGCGCGCACTGCAGTGGCCCATGCCGCGTGGCGGGCGGCGGCGAGCGAAGCGACGGGGGGTGGCACTGGGGCGAGCGAAGCGACGGGAGTTATCACCGTCGGCGACGAGGACATCCGGGTGGCCGCCGAACTCGCGCTGCCCCACCGTCGCCGCCGCGATCCGTTCGATGACCCCGGTCTGGACCCGGGCTGTCTTGATGATGCGATGGATCATGCACGCGAGTCCGCGGACGGCGAACCCGAGCCAGAGCCCGACCCGGATCCGCCGAGCGGCGGTGAACCGGCTCCGGATGACGCCGCTAATGGTCAAGCGATGCAACAGAAATCAATATCATCGGCGAGCCCGAATCGGGGCAGCGCCGCGCCCTCGGAAGCATTTCGCACCAAGACGCTCGTCGTGCCGGGCGTTGGCGAAGGCGCGCCTGGCAGACGATCGCGTGCACGCAATCGCACCGGCACCGTTGTTTGCGCCGCCACCGAACGCGGTCACGGACACGGTGTGCACGTGTTCGCAACGCTGTTGGCGGCAGCAGGAAGCCAGGAGGGGGCCGGTCGGCTGCGCCCAAGCCCGGACGATGTCCGACGTGCTGTGCGAGAAGGACGTGAGGGAAACCTGGTGATCTTCGTCGTCGATGCTTCGGGCTCGATGGCCGCCCGCGATCGGATGTCGGCCGTCAGCGGTGCCACGCTGTCGCTGCTGCGTGACGCCTACCAGCGCAGAGACAAGGTCGCGGTGATCACCTTCCGGCAGCAGGACGCCCGAGTGGTGTTACCGCCGACCTCGTCGGTGTACATCGCCAGTCGCCGGCTGGTTCGCTTCGATACCGGTGGCAAAACGCCGCTGGCGCAGGGGCTGTTGGCGGCCCGCGACATGGTGGTGCGGGAGCGTGCGCGTGATCGTGCGCGCCGAAGCCTCGTGGTGATGCTTACTGATGGTCGCGCGACCGGCGGGCCTGACCCACTCGGTCGTACCCGCATGGCGGCCGCCCGGCTGGTCGCTGAAGGTGCCGCGGCGGTCGTCGTGGACTGCGAAACATCCTATGTACGGTTGGGTTTGGCCGATGACCTAGCGCGACATTTGAATGCGCCCTCGGTGCGGCTGGATCAGCTGCGAGCCGACAGCCTGACCGCCCTGGTCAGAGTCCAGGCCGACCGGGGTGCGGCCTGAAGTTGTTGGAAGGGTGATGCGATGCCTCAGGGTCGACCGCTGACGGTTCCGCGCGACGGATTGACGACCCGGGCGCGGCGTAACGCCCCGCTGCTGGCCGTGCACACCGGGCCGGGCAAGGGCAAGTCCACCGCCGCATTCGGGATGGCTCTGCGAGCCTGGAATCAGGGCTTCGATGTCGGGGTGTTCCAGTTTGTGAAAAGCGCGAAATGGAAAGTCGGGGAGGAGGTTGCGCTGCGCGAGTTGGGGCGCGTCCACGACGAGCGTGGCGTCGGTGGACCGGTTGAATGGCACAAGATGGGCGCTGGTTGGTCATGGTCACGCAAAGCCGGAACTGACACCGATCATGCTGCTGCGGCTGCGGACGGGTGGACCGAAATTGCACGCCGATTGGCCGAACAGCGGCACGACTTCTATGTTCTCGACGAGTTCACCTACCCGCTCACATGGGGGTGGGTGGACATCGAAGATGTAGTGAAGGTTCTCCGCTCCCGTCCCGGAGCCCAGCATGTGGTGATCACTGGCCGTGACGCCCCCCCGGCTCTGCTCGACGCAGCCGATCTGGTTACCGAGATGACGAAGGTGAAACACCCGATGGATGCTGGCCGCAAAGGGCAAAAGGGTATCGAGTGGTGAGGGCACAGTGACTAGGGGCATCCGATGAGCGTGCCGGCCGTAGTGATCGCGGCACCGGCTTCAGGCAGTGGAAAGACCACCTTGGCAACAGGTCTGATGGGTGCGCTGCGGCAGGCGGGCCGCCGGGTGGCACCGTTCAAGGTGGGCCCGGACTTCATCGACCCTGGATATCACGGGTTGGCCGCGGGCCGGCCCGGCCGCAACCTCGACCCGGTGCTCGTCGGTGACCCACTGATCGGTCCGTTGTACCGGCACGGCAGCCAAGACACCGACATCGCCGTGGTTGAGGGCGTCATGGGTCTGTTCGACGGACGCATCGGATCCGCTGCGCAGGCTGCTTCGGTCGCTGCGCGGGGCTCCACCGCACATGTCGCCACGCTGCTCGGGGCCCCTGTGATTCTCGTGGTCGACGCGCGCGGGCAGAGTCACAGCGTCGCGGCGCTGCTGCACGGCTTCGCGACGTTCGACCACACCGTGCGCCTCGCCGGGGTGATCCTCAACCGCGTTGGATCCGCGCGCCACGATGAAGTGCTGCGTCAGGGCTGTGCGCAGGCCGGTGTGGCGGTGCTGGGTTCGGTTCCCCGCGCCGACGAGCTCGTCGTGCCGTCGAGGCACCTCGGGCTTATCACCGCCGCAGAGCACGGCCGTCGGGCCGATGCCGCGGTCGAGGCGATGATCTCGCTGGTCGCCCGCCACGTCGACCTGAATGCTGTGACGTCCGTCGCGGCGAGTCGTGTCCGTGACAATTCCTGGACCCCGGAGCTCACCGAACCGCTCACCGAGCCGGTGACCGTGGCGCTGGCTGCAGGTAAGGCGTTCAGCTTCGGCTACACCGAACACGTTGAACTGCTCCGGGCTGCGGGGGCGCGCGTCGTGAATTTCGACCCATTGCAGGATCCACTGCCGACCGGCACAACCGCGCTGGTGTTGCCGGGCGGGTTCCCCGAACAATTCGCCGCCGAACTGTCGACCAACGACCTGGTGCGCGGTCAGATCGCTAGTTTGGCCGCCCGCGGTGCACCGATACACGCGGAGTGCGCAGGTCTGACCTACCTGGTCGACGACTTCGAGGGGCATCCGATGTGTGGCGTGCTACCGGGATCGGCGGCGTTCTCCGACGCGCTGACGCTGGGGTATCGGGACGCGGTGGCGGTTGCCGATTCGTCGCTGCACAGCGTAGGTGACCGCGTGGTCGGCCACGAGTTCCATCGGACAACGGTGAATTTCGCGGGCAGCAGGCAGCCGGCATGGCGGTACAAGTCCCTGGCTGGCAAGGCCGTCGACGACGGCGCCGTGCGGGGTGGAGTGCACGCTGGCTACCTGCACACCCATCCCGCCGCCCACCCGCAGGCGATCGCCCGCTTCGCTGCCGCGGCCTCAGCACCTAGGCTCGCCGGGTGACCGAGAACGCCTATCTGGTGGGCCTGCGGCTGACCGGCAAGAAGGTCGTCGTGGTCGGCGGAGGTACGGTCGCGCAGCGACGCTTGCCGCTTCTGGTCTCCAGCGGCGCCGACGTTCATGTCATCACCACCGACGCCACGCCGGCAGTCGAGGTCTTGAGCCAGGCGGAGGCTGGAATCTCCCTGCAATTGCGCGAGTTCCGCAGCGGCGATCTTGAGGACGCCTGGTATGTGATCGCGGCCACCGACGACCCCGACGTCAACGCCGCGATTGTCGCAGAAGCCGACCGCAGGCACGTGTTTTGCGTGCGCGCCGACGTCGCGCGCGAGGGCAGCGCCGTGACGCCCGCTTCCTTCCAGTACGAGGGCCTTTCGGTGGGAGTGCTGGCTGGGGGAGAACACCGCCGGTCGGCCGCCTTCCGCTCGGCGATCCACGAGGCGCTTCAACAGGGGCTGATCGCAGTCGAGGCTCCTGGGGTGGTCCACGGTCGTGTAGCTCTGGTGGGTGGGGGGCCCGGGGACGCTGAACTCATCACGGTCCGTGGTCGGCGACTGTTAGCCCACGCCGATGTCGTCGTCGCTGACCGACTCGCGCCGCAGGAGCTTCTGGCCGAGCTGTCGCCGGATGTGGAGGTGATCGACGCCGCGAAGATCCCCTACGGCCGGGCGATGGCACAGGATGCCATCAACGATGTGCTCATCGACAGAGCCAGGGCGGGCCAGTTCGTCGTTCGGCTCAAAGGTGGTGATCCCTTCGTGTTCGCACGTGGTTACGAAGAGGTCGTTGCGTGCGCGGAAGCAGGGATTTCGGTCACCGTTGTGCCTGGTGTGACCAGTGCCATAGCAGTTCCTGCACTTGCCGGAGTTCCGGTCACCCATCGGGGAATCACCCACGAGTTTGTGGTGGTCAGCGGCCATCTTGCGCCTGATCACCCCGAATCGTTAGTGAATTGGGATGCGCTGGCGGCGATGAGCGGCACAATAGTGCTGCTGATGGCAGTCGAGCGGATCGAACTGTTTGCCAAGGTATTGCTTGAAGGCGGCAGACCTGCGGATACCCCAGTTCTAGTGGTTCAGCACGGCACCACATCGTCGCAACGGACTTTGCGGGCCACCCTCTCCGACGCGCCGGAGCGGATCCGCTCGGATGGCGTCCGGCCTCCTGCGATCATCGTGATCGGGGCCGTCGCGGGCTTCTCCAGTTAAAGAATTCTTAAGAGTACTGTAAGGTAACTCGCCATGACGGCTCTCAATGACGCAGAGCGTGCCGCCACCCACCGTGATGTTGACGGCAACGGAAGGCGCAGCTCGAAGCGAGCGGTGCCCGCTGATGTTTACCCGCCGGACGGCGGCGTGGCTGCCGGGCAACCATCCGGCAAGCCTCTGGCCTGGCGCCCCTCGCGCGGCTTCTTCGCCGCGGTCATCGCGATCGGTGGGATGCAGCTACTGGCCACGATGGACAGCACCGTTGCGATCGTGGCATTGCCGAGGATCCAGGATGAGCTCAGCCTGTCCGACGCCGGCCGCAGCTGGGTCATCACCGCCTACGTCTTGACGTTCGGCGGGTTGATGCTGCTGGGTGGGCGCCTCGGTGACACCATCGGCCGCAAGCGGACATTCATCGTCGGCGTCGCACTGTTCACCATTGCATCTGTTCTGTGCGGAATCGCTTGGGATGAAGCCACTCTGGTGACGGCGAGGTTGCTGCAGGGTGTCGGCGCCGCCATCGCTTCACCGACCGGTCTGGCGCTGATCGCCACGACGTTCCCGAAGGGGCCGGCACGTAACGCGGCCACGGCGGTATTCGCGGCGATGACGGGCATCGGCTCGGTCATGGGCCTGGTTGTGGGCGGCGCACTCACCGAGGTTTCCTGGCGATGGGCGTTCTTAGTGAACGTGCCGATCGGCCTAGTGATGATCTATCTGGCCCGCAAGACACTGCGGGAGACCAACAGGGAGCGGCTCAAGCTCGATGCCGCGGGTGCGTTGCTGGCCACGATGGGCTGCACCGCCGCAGT
>DAOUYK010000267.1 GCA_030666145.1 Mycolicibacterium sp.
CGGCCAGCTTGGTCCGGGCCAGCGAGCAACTGCTCGTCACCGTGCCTTCGGCCACCCCGAGTATGCGGGCGGTCTCGGTAACTGAATATCCCCGCATATCGACGGCGACGACTGCAGCGCGTTGATCGACGGGAAGGCGCATCAAGGCTCGCTCCACCACGATCGCAGTGTCTACCCGCCCAGTCCGGTCGGCATCCCCGCACAGCTGAAGCTGCTCGTCGAGTACTTCGCACGCATGGGACTTGTTGCGGCGCAACCGGTCCAGGCAGGCATTGACGACGATGCGGTACAGCCAGCTGCTTACCGCCGAGTCGTGGCGAAATCTGTGAGCCGCGCGGTGTGCGGCCAGTAGCGCGTCCTGTAAAGCATCGGCAGCGTCGTCGCGATTGCGGCTGGTGAGCAGGGCAAGCCGGTAGAGCTCACAGTGGTGCCGGTAGAGCTCACAGTGGTGCCGGTAGAACAGCTCCTCGAAGGCGTACCTGTCATCGCCCACATGTGCGGTGAGCAACTCCGCGTCGGTGCGCAGCGACTCGGGCGGTTCCCGCATGCCTTCGAAGATTCCCACAGGCGAAGACTAATCCGCTCCCAGGGCGGGTTCGGACACGAATTTCTTCCGGTATTCCGAGATGCGCCGAATCCGAAAGACTGCTGGGAATTAACTCAGGACGCCGCTTTTAGGGTGATTTCCACGACGTCGGTTCGGCTCTCCCCATCCACCGATCCGAGAGTCGAGATCCACACGAGTACGTTCGATGTTGGTGAGGCTTCGTCCACCTTGATGGTGTTAGTCCCCGGTTCCAACGGTGTCGGCTTGGTGAGTGCGGTCGTGTCGTCCAGCGACGACGGGGTCGCTGTGGATGAGGACCGGATCTGCACGGCAGTTCCAGTGCTGTTGACGTCGATGGTGACCGACCCGATAGTTGCCGGTTTCGAAAGCTGCAGGATCAAGCCGACGCCGTTCTTGAACGCAGGGAACGGTGCCGCGTCGGAATAGGTGTCAGTGGGCCAGACCGTTGTCGGGTCGCCGTCGATTGCGAGCCCAGCCAACGCCGGGTTATCGGCGTCGCCTTCGGGTGAAAAAACTGTCGCACGAACGGGTTTGAGGACCGAACCAGGCGCGACGCCTTCCGCCGAGGAGGGTGCGTTCAGGCCGAGTTCGTCGCCGCCGAGTCCGTCGCCGACATCGCCAAAAATTCGTCCCAGCACCGACGCCAGCACGATCACCGCCACGATGACGACCGCAGCCGCCGCCCCGAGTCCGATCGTGAGCCTTCTGCGCTGGCGCAGCCTCGACTCGGGCTGAGATGCCGACCCGAGCAACCCCTCGTAGCGGGTCTTGGGTGTGGCGACCTCGACCCGCGTGATGTGCTCTGTACGGTCTGCTACCGCGGTGGCCTGCTGGAGCAGGTTCAGCAGAGTGGGAGCGCTGCGAATGCCGCCGCCCTCTTGGACTGCGTGCGACGCGGCGGCTGAGATCTGGAACGGGATGTCGCGATCGATAGCCCGGGGTTCGAGGGGCTGTCCCGCAGCGTCGTGATCAGCGGGTGTGAGCCCACTGGTTTCACCGAATTCCGGCAGCGGCCAACGAGCTACCAGCAGCGCATATAGGGCCGCACCGATTCCGCGGATGTCTTCATCGGGCGTGGCGTCGGGCATCGTCGCCGGGAATGCGAGCGCCACCTCGCCCTCGATGCTGACCCGGATCCTGCTGGGATGGTCAATTGACAACGTCACCCCGCTACGGTGCGCGGCATCGGCGGCCGCTGCCAGCGACTGGATCGCCCGGGCGCCGCCGATCGGAGACGGAGAAGTGTCGGCAACCTCGGCCAACGAGCCACCGCGGATCCATTCAGAGACCACCAGGCCGCCAGAACCAGTGCTGACGACGTCGAGTACGCGTGCCACCCCGGGCAGGTCGATACGGCTCAGCCGCTGGGTACGCGCCAGGATCTCCTGGACCTGCCTGTCAGGCAGGCTGGCGTCGGGGCTGACGAACGTCAGCGCCACTTGCCGATCCAGCGCGGTGTCGAGCGCCTGCCAGAACTGGAGGTGGGGTCGGCCGCCGTGGAAAACCAAGAGGCGATAGCGCTTGTTGGCGATCATCGCGCCGGGAATCAGCTGGAGGTCCTCGGCGGCGATGGCGGTATCGATGGGTGGTTCCCGAGGTGGCTCGAACGCCAGCGGCTCGCGTGTCGGGTCGCCGCCGTAGTCGGCAGGCGGGTGGGCTGAGGAAGGCGGCGGCGGGTTCCCCGGGCCCGGGCCGGACGGCTTTGCGTGCGCACCGAAAGCTTCTGGTACGTCGGGCTGAAAGTCGTCAGCCGACGGCCGGGCCTGGGCAGTGGGCCCTGGCGGGCGCTCGATACGGGTGGTCGGGGATACGCCGGTGGGGTCCGGGCCCGGAGGGGACCCGCCGGCGGGTTTGTCGCTCACCGCAGATCCTTTCCGCCTCCAGCCGTCGGCAACCTCAGCCGACGAATTCCTCCGATCAGGGTACGGGAGAGTGCCCTCGCTTCGCGGGCGGACGGGGGTCTGCGGTGACGGGTTCGGGGCCACCGGCTGTCGGGCTCGGAGACGCCGCTGCACTGCGGTGAGCGCGGCGAGCGCGTCGGGCACGCGAGCGGCGAGCAACATCCCGACGATGATCGGCACCATCACCACGCCGAGCACCGCCAACCGAAGAAGCGAGCCCAGACCTCCCCATCTGCTGGTCAGGCCCTCCAGCCCGATTAGCAGGTCGAAGATATGCGCGGTCAGGCCGGCGACCAGCGAAGCCGTGATCGTTACCAGGATGGTGCGGACCACGTCGAAGCTGATCAGCCGCCCGCCCGGCGGGTTGAGGCGGGCGCGCAGCAGGAAGTAGCCAACTGTCGCGCCGGCCAGGAACCCCAGCCCATTGGCCAGGCCGAGGTATCCGGCTACCAGGTCGGGGTTGTCCGTGACGTGCGGAGCCGCCAGCGAGGCAGCGATCTTCACCGCCGTGATCACGATGATCAGCACGATCGGCGTCCAAGGCTCCTCCCGCGCGTAAAACACGCGCAGCTGCAGCAGGACCAGGGCGTAGGGGATGAGGGTGAACGCCGAGAGGCTGATCGCCATACCGAGGAAACCGGCATCGACCTCGCCGAAGTTGCCATAGGCGAATAGCGCGCTGCCGATGGATGGGCCGCCAAGCGTCATCATCGCCACGATCGGGATCAGCGTCACCATGGTCAACCGGGTCGCCAGCGACAGGTCAGCCAGCACCGCAGAGCCGTTGTCGGCGGCCGCATTGCGCGACAGCCGCGGCATCACGACCGTCAGCACCGTGACGCCGATGATGCCGAACGGCAGCATCAGCACCAACCACGTGTAGTTGTAGATGGCGGGACCGGATGCCGCTGCGGCACTGGCGATCTGGTTGCCGACTATCAAGCCCACCTGGCTGATGAGTACGTAGAGCACCATCGCCAGCGCCATCATTCCGAACCTCTTGAGACGGGCATCGATACCCCACAAGGGCCGCAAGCTCACCCGCTGGGCGCGAATCGCGGCGAACAACACCGCGGCCTGGGCGACGACGCCCAACGTGGTTCCGACGCCGAGCACCAGCAGTTTGGCGTTGCCCATCTCGACGGGGTTGATCGAGAGTTCGCCGGGCACCACGAGGTACAGCCCCAGGGTGAGGATTGCTACGACGTTGTTGACGACCGGCGCCCACGCCGGTGGCCCAAAGATGTTGCGGGTGTTCAGTATCGCCATGAAAACCGACGACAACCCGTAGAAGATGATCTGCGGTAGCAGCAGATAGGCGAACGCGGTGGTGAGGGGCCGGTTCACCAGCGGGTCCGAACCCAGCATTAGATCGACGAGCAGCGGCGCGGCCAGCGTCGAGGCGATGGTCACGGCCAGCAGCAGCGTGGTCGCCAGGGTGAGCAGTCGCCGGATGAAAGCCGTGCCGCCGTCGGGATCGTCGCGCTCGGCTCGGGCGAGCACGGGAACGAAGATCGCCGTGAACGTTGCCTCGAGGACCAATGCAGCTATGAGGTTGGGTAGCTGATTTGCCACCGTGAACGCGCTGGACAACGCAGCGCCGAGGATGGCTGCGAGCAACACGATCCGGGCGAAAC
Organism: Mycolicibacterium sp.; assembly: GCA_030666145.1. Lineage (GTDB taxonomy): Bacteria > Actinomycetota > Actinomycetes > Mycobacteriales > Mycobacteriaceae > Mycobacterium. Next base: position 4,107 of record DAOUYK010000267.1, read on the forward strand.
CAGTCAACCTGCTGACCAGGGTGGCCGCGGCCATAGCCCACGACCGAGACACGACCGCCGAGTCCGACAACTCGGCGCGCG
>DAOUYK010000187.1 GCA_030666145.1 Mycolicibacterium sp.
CGCTCACAGGGAAGCCTTTATCGACGCGTGCAGCGCCCGCAGGGAAGACCTGTCGGCCTTGACCTCCAGCACCCGAATGCCGTCGAACGACTCGTCGAGAGCACTGGCAAGATCATGCGCCTCGACCTGTCTGCTCTCGACGTGGTAGGCGCGGCAAAGCGCGCCTACGTCTACGCCATGCGGTGTGCCGAAGATGCGCGACGAAACGTCGGTGAACCGAGGGTCACCCTGCTCAAGCAGCTCGAAGATACCGCCGCCGTTGTCGTTGGAAACCACGATCGTGAGGTCGCGAGGCCTCGGTTCCGTCGGCCCGATCAGCAGGCCCGAGCTGTCGTGTACGAATGTCAGGTCGCCCATCAAGGCGATAGTCCGCGCCCCACCGGCGGCTTCGAAGGCCAACGCGGCCCCGATCGCCGTCGACACGGTACCGTCGATGCCCGCCACTCCGCGGTTGGACTGCACCTTCACCCCGGTTGCGTTGAATCCCGCCAATGCCATGTCGCGGACCGGGTTCGACGCGCCCAGGACCAGCTGATCTCCGGGTCGTGCCGCATCGGCCAGCGCCGCTGCGACATGCAAGCCGGTGGTCAACGAATGGGCGGCAAGCTGGTCGCGCACCGCGTTAAGTGCGTGGCTGTTGGCTTGCGTGCAGCGGCGAAGCCACTCCGCCGTCGGGGTACCGGAGGTGACCGCGCGGGTGCCTGTGGCCTGCGAGTTCCCCGATACGTCAGGCCAGCGCGGACCTGTGGTCAGTGCGAAGACGGGAATCGACGCATCCGCCAGCAGTGTGGAGACCGGGCGGTGCAGCGTCGGGCGGCCCAGCATGACGACCTGCTTGGGGTGCAGCAGCGGCAGGGCAAATGGATGCAACGGATTCTGCGCGGGCGGCGCGGTCGGCTCGGAGACTGTCGGCAGATGCGCCAGATTCGGGTGGGTCCCGGCACCGTGTCCGGCAATGACCACCGTGTCGGCAGCGACGTCGATCTCCAGCGGCTGGTCGAACGTCACCGGCGGCGTGTAGGTCCACGGTTTACCGTTTGGGCGGCCCGCTGGGGCGTAACCGGACACTCCGTCTTCACTGACAGCGGGCACCAACGGCTCGCGGAGCGGGATATCGAACTGCACCGGGCCGGCATTGGCCGATCGAGATCCCTTGGCGGCCACCAGGACACGACAAGTAACCGACCGCCACTGGGCGTTGAGCGCATCTAGTTCGCCAGGCGCTGCGCCGCGAACTTCCGGAGCGAGACCGAGGCTGACGCTGGCACGCACCTGGGTGCCGAAATAGCCCAACTGCTCGAACGTCTGGTTGGCGCCGGTGCCGAGCAGTTCGTAGGGCCGGTTGGCCGACAAAACGACCAATGGCACGCGGGCATAGTTGGCCTCTACCACTGCCGGACCCAGGTTGGCCACCGCGGTACCTGAGGTCATCGCCACACATACCGGGGCCCGCTCGGACACCGCCAACCCGATCGCCAAAAAACCCGCAGTGCGTTCATCGATGCGGACGTGCAGCCGCAAACGACCAGCGCGATCGGCGTCGTGCAGTGCGAACGCCAACGGGGCGTTGCGCGAACCCGGGCTCAGTACGACGTCGCGAACACCGCCGCGGATCAGTTCGTCGACGACCACGCGGGACTGTGCCGTCGACGGGTTCATCACTACAGCCTATCGGCGAAGAAATTCAGGATCGCAGTGTTGACTACCTGCGGCTTCTCGATGAACCCGAGGTGGCCGGCACCAGGGATCTCGACGAACCGACCATTAGGGAGCGCCTGGGCGACCTCGCGGCCCAGATACGACGGCAGCACCACGTCGTCGGCGAAACCGATAACCAGCGTCGGGGTGGACACGCTCTGGTAGGCAGCCAGTCGACTGCCTTGTGGGGCGATCGACAGCTGGGTCCGCATCCCGGGGGTCGGGGTCTGCGGCCACATCGTGAACATTTCGATCCAGTCCCGCACCGCATTGTCGTCGTCCAAGGTTTTCGGTGAAAAACTCTCCAGCAAACGGACTTTCGCTTCGAATTCGACGGGCAGCCGCAAGCCTGACTCCGCCAGCGCCAGCTCTCCGGCGAAGAAGAAGTCGCGGGTACGATCGTGGCGGCCGCGGGTGGCCATCAGTACCGCCGACCTGACCAGCTCGGGCCGAGCCACCATGAGCTCCTGGGCAATGTAGGACCCCATGGACAGTCCGACGATCCGTACTGGGGCGAGGCCGAGGTCTTCGATCAGTTCAGCGGTGTCGCCGACCATCGTCTCGGTGGTGAAGCCCTCGGCGTTCTCGGTGGCACCGATGCCGCGATTGTCGAACGTGACGCAGCGGTACCCGGCACGGGCGAACACCGGTACCTGGTGCAGATGCCAGGTGCGACCGGCGCCGCCACGGCCGGCGATGAACAGCACCGGCTCACCCGAGCCGCGTTCGTCATAAGCCAAATTCACCCCGCTGACGCTACTTGAGGGGCGATTTCGGCATGGAAGTCGCCGGTGAGCGGCCATGCGCACGCCGAAGTCGCACAGACTTCAGGGCCGCGTCCCACAGTAGGGCGGTGGTGGCAGCAAGTGCCTTGGGCTTCATCGATTCCTTGCCCATCATCGCGGCGGCCAATGCCTTGGTACTCGCCGAAGCCTGCGATATGTGCCCGGAGTCGAACGGGCGCTGCGGGTCATACTCAATGGACAGCTGGATGGCCTTGGCCTTGGCCGAGCCACCGATCTGGCCAGCCAGCCAAAGCCCTAGATCGATGCCGGCCGAAACCCCGGCACAAGTGACGATCTTGTTGTCGGCGCGCACGATCCGCTCGTCGTTGACCGGCACGGCCCGGAAGGTTCGCAATAGTGGCATCGCCGCCCAGTGTGACGTCGCGCGCTTCCCCTCGAGCAGACCCGCGGCGGCCAAGATCGCCGATCCCGAGCACACCGAGGCCGTCCACGTCGACGTCCTGTGTGCGTTGCGCACCCAGTCGAGTACACCTTCGTCGCGGGCATGCTCCATCGTGCTGAACCCGCCCGGAATCAGAATGATTTCAGGAGAGGGTGTTTCGTCGAAAGAATGCGTCGCACCGACGAGCAGAACGGCAGAGTCCGCGGCGATCGGCCCCGGCTCGTGCCACACGAACCGGACTTCGGCGCCAGGCAGCCAACGCAGGCTCTCGTGGGGGCCGATGAAGTCCCGCGCGGTGAATCCCGGGTACAACATGATAGCGACCTGCATGGTCGATCTCCTTTCGTCTCAAGCGAATGTCTTGCGGTACTGATCTGGTGAAATCCCTAGTCGGCGAACGAAGTTGCGGCGCAGGGTTTCCGCCGAACCGAACCCGCAACGCGCGGCGATGACAGTCACGGTGTCGTCGCTTTCCTCGAGCTGGCGACGAGCCGCCTCGGTGCGAATCCGTTCAACGTAAGTCCCCGGTGCCTCACCCACCTCTTCGGTGAACACCCGGGTGAAGTGGCGCGGGCTCATGGCAGCGCGACGGGCCAACTCAGGGACGCTGTGTTCACCGGCGGGTTGGGCCTCGATTACCTCTTGGACATCGCGGATCGGTGCCCGACGGGCACGGGGCATCCACACCGGTGCGGCGAACTGAGTCTGCCCACCCGGGCGTCGCAGGTACATCACCAGATAGCGGGCGACGGTCTGCGCACAGTCGGTGCCGTAGTCATCCTCGACCAGCGACAACGCTAGGTCAATGCCCGCCGTAACGCCCGCGGCGGTCCACACCTTCTGTGAGCTGCGAACAAAAATGGGGTCGGGATCGACTGTTACGGAGGGAAAATCGGCGGCCATCTGGGAGGCGAACGCCCAATGTGTGGTGGCCACACAGCCGTCGAGTAAGCCGGCCTGCGCGGCCAGTACCGAGCCGGTGCAGACGCTGACCACACGGCGGGCATGCGGAGCCGCCTCCACTATCCAGTTCACCAGCTCGGGGTCATAGCGCGCTGTCGCCGTACCCAACCCGCCTGGCAGCACCACCGTGTCCACCGGCTCGGTCGGGTCGGGTAGCGGATCGGCCACCAACGTGAGCCCCGTACGGGTACTGACCGGCATCCCGGCCACCGACACGATGCCGACTGCGTACCCCGCACCCAGGCCCCGGGAAGTCGCGTACGTCGCCGCTCCGGTAAAGACGTCGAAGGGACCCACCATGTCGAGCGCCTGGACTCCCTCGAAGCCCAGGATGAGCACGGTGCGCGCCATGCAACCAGTCTCGACTACTCGGGCGATGGCGTCTAGGTCATGGATCCCACAGATCAGGACAAGAGCGGAAAGCAGGTGCGGACGCGCTCGATCCACCATTGCCTGCGCTCGGGCGGAGCCGCCAGCGCGGCCAACCGCGCCAGGCTCGGCGTCGCCGTCGCCACCGGGAGGTACCCATCGAGGGGCGTCACCGGCTCAATGACATCCTCGACGAACAGACTCCCGGTGCCCAGGCCGCAGGCGTATGGCAGCCCCGGCAAGCAGCCCGCGGCGATCAGACCAGCGCCGATGCCCACGGCCGAGTCCAGGGCGCTGGACACCACGACCGGGATGTCGATCTGTCCAGCGACGATCAGCATCGCCCGTACGCCGCCCAGCGGGGCAACCTTGAGAACGGCGATGTCTGCGGCCCCCGAGCGCACCACCTGCAATGGGTCGTCGGCTTTGCGAATGCTCTCGTCGACCGCAACGGTCACATCAATGCGGCGGCGGACCTCGGCGAGCTCCGGCACGCTCTTGCAAGGTTGCTCCAGGTACTCCAGTGGGCCGTCGGCCGTGAGCGCATGGGCTGCGCTCACCGCATCTTCCACACTCCAGCCGCCGTTGGCGTCAACCCGTACGTTCGGCACAAGTGTGCGCACAGCGTTGACGCGCGCGACGTCCTCGGCCAGTGACTGGCCCGGTTCGGCGACCTTCACCTTGGCGGTGCGGGCGCCGGGAAAATGAGCCAAGACCTCGGCGACAGCGTCCGCGGCGACGGCGGGCACCGTCGCGTTGATCGGGATGCGGTCGCGACGGACCTCGGGTTGGGCAAGGTAGGCCGCCTCGATACCCGCTGATAACCAGTGCGCGGCTTCGTCGGGCTGGTACTCAAGAAAGGCGCCGAACTCGCCCCAGCCCGCAGGCCCGTCGATCAGCGCGACCTCCCGCGTAGTGATGCCGCGGAAGCGAACCCGCATCGGCAGTGCCACGACGTGCAACCGATCGAGGAGGTCGGTCAGCTCCACTCCCGGAAGGGCGTCAGTCACGGCGCTCTTGCATCGTCAACACTCATTGCAGCTTATGGTGTCTCTCGGTCGATTGTGTCGCGGCATCCCCCCATCTTCGGGCACCGCCGCTACGAATCCATGGCAAGGATGTGGCACCGCCCGGTGCGGTTGGCCGCGCAAAAAAGGTCGGCGCCCAAAAAGGGTTGGCCGGGCAAAGAGTTAAGGAGCCTGTGGTGAATCGCATCGTCAAGTTGGTGGGCCAGCTCGCCGAGTCAGTGCCGTCGGTCGTCGGTATCCGAAGCGTGGAGGAGCCCCAACATATCCGGCGACAGCTGACCGAGGACACCGAGATCCGCATATACGGTCCCCGGATAGCCGCCGAAACCACCGTAGACGGTGACCAACAGCGCGCACTCAACACCGGCTTTCGACGACTAGCCGGCTACATCTTCGGTGGCAACAACCGCGAGGCGGAGATCGCCATGACCGCACCAGTCGTTCAGCAAACGTCGGGCGGCCAAGACATCGCGATGACGGCTCCCGTATCGCAGACTGGTGGTGCTGAGCAGGGTTGGACGGTCCGTTTCTACATGCCGTCCGAATGGTCGATGGAAACGCTGCCAGCCCCCGACAACGATGACGTTCGGCTGGTGCGGGTGCCCTCGGAGACAGTGGCAGTGCTGCGGTTCAGCGGCGACCGCGGCCCGCGGGCTGTCGCCAAACGCACCGATCAGCTGAGGAAGGCGTTGCGTGACGAGGACATCGAACCGACTGGTCAACCGGTCGCCTGGTTCTACGACCCGCCCTGGACGCTGCCGTTCTGTCGACGCAACGAGGTTGCGGTAGCCATCTGAGCGTCACACTGTGGCACGGCCGCGTCCTTCCCAATGGGGCTTGCGCAGCTCCTTTTTCAGAACCTTGCCGGTGGGGTTGCGCGGCAGTTCCTCGGTGATGTCGACGGTCTTTGGACACTTGTAGGCAGCAAGGCGTTCGCGCGCGAACGCGATGAGGTCAGCCTCGAGGACCGCTTCGAGGGACCCCTCAAGTACCACGACAGCCTTGACGACCTCGCCCCACTTGTCATCAGGCACCCCGATGACCGCAACCTCAACCACCGCTTCGTGTTCGGCCAGGACCCGCTCCACCTCGATGGAGTAGATGTTTTCGCCACCGGAAATGATCATGTCCTTCAGCCGGTCCTCCACGAAGATGTATCCATCCTCGTCGACACGGCCGATATCGCCGGTGCGGAACCAGCCGTCCTCGGTGATGCACTCGGCAGTCGCCTCAGGCTTGTTGTGGTAGCCCTTCATCAACTGGGGTGAACGGAACCACAATTCACCCTGCTCACCGCTAGGAACCTCTTCTAGGGTGTTCGGATCCGCAACGCGCACCTCGGCGTTGGGCACCAGGGTGCCGGCGCTCATCAACCGCTCCGGGTGGTCCTGCGCACGGTGCGCCTCAGGCATCAGATGGCTGATCACCCCGCACAGCTCGGTCAGTCCGTAG
>DAOUYK010000128.1 GCA_030666145.1 Mycolicibacterium sp.
ATGTTGCGCATCCTCGCCGATCTCCCCGAACCGACAGCGTCAGCGGCGTTCGCGCGAACACTGCGGGCGGTGGTCGATTGGCGCGGCCAGGTGGTGACCATGCTCGACCGGTGTTATTTGACACAATCCGTTCCCGTGCAACTGATCTGGGGTAGCAAAGATTCGGCCATTCCAGGCAATCACGCCGAGATGGCGCATGCGGCGATGCCGGGTTCGCAACTGGAGATTTTCCAGTGCTCGGGCCATTTCCCGTTTCATGACGACCAGACCGCTTCGTCGAGGACGTCCAGAAGTTCATCGAGTCCACCGAGCCCGCCGTGCACAACCAGGACTACCTTCGAAGCCTGCTGCGGACAGGCATCAGCGAGAGCACCATCTCAGGCTCGGTCGACACCCGCATCGCAGTGCTGGACGCCATGGGCGCCGACGAACGTAGCCCAACCTGAACCGCTAACGGCCTAAACACGTAGCATTGGCTCATGACGATCGACATGACAACTTTCTCCCGCAGGAGGATTCTCAAAACAGTCGGGGGGATTGCCGCGACGCTGGGAATCTCTGTTCTCACCGCCGGGTGCTTCAAGGGGAAGACGCCTGCAAAGAAACCGAATTGGCCTGCCCAATCTGATTGGGACCAACTTCGAGAACAGGTAGGGGGACGTCTTTCCACGGTGGATTCTCCCTTGAAAGACGCGATCTCGCGTCCGGGAACCGCGGCCGCTGCGAACGTGATCGAGAAGATGAAAAATCCGTTCTATATCGCCGAACAGCCCGGAGCGACCCAGTCGACCGGTTGGTTTAACTCCTGGAAATCGGAGGTAAGTCCCTACATGGTGGCCGCGGAATCGCCTTCCGATGTCGTCGCGGCGGTCAACTTCGCTCGAGAACACGGGATACGGTTGGTCGTAAAGGGGACCGGTCACGACTATCTCGGTCGATCGAACGCGCCAGATTCTCTCCTAGTCTGGACGCACAAGATGCGGAAGTTGACGTCTCACGAAGAGTTCGTTCCCGCCGGTGGTTCCGGTCCGGGTGTCCCGGCGATTTCGACCGAAGGGGGATCGGTTTGGCTGGAAGTGTACGACGAGGTGACGAATCGCCAAGGTCGATTCGTACAAGGGGGCGGGTGTACTTCCGTCGGTCCCGGCGGCTTTATTCTTGGAGGAGGGTACGGGATGCTCTCCAAACGGTTCGGCAGCGGCGCGGGCAGTCTTCTCGAAGCCGAGGTCGTACTCGCCGACGGTTCGATCGTCATCGCGAACGAGCATCAAAACGCCGATCTCTTCTGGGCCCTGAAGGGCGGAGGAGGGGGGACGTTCGGGATCGCAACGCGGCTGACGCTCCGTACGTACGAACTTCCGCGAACGATCGGAAGCCTCAACGGCACGATTGCGGCGAAAACCGACGAAGCCTTCGAGGAGCTCCTGGCACGGTTCATTGAATTCTATCCCGACAATCTCAACAACAAATATTGGGGAGAGACGGTAAAATTTACGCCGGAAAACGAAATCAAACTCTCTCTTGCATTTGTCGACCTTTCCCGGAAGCAGGCGGAAACGGTATGGCAGCCTTTTCAGGACTGGCTTGCTGCCCGTCAGGACGATTTCGAGACGAAGATTGAATTCATGGAGTTCCCTTTCCGGGATCTTTGGAACGGGGAATTCTGGAAACAACAGTTTCCGTCTCCGGTGAAATTCGATCCTCAAAAAGGGAAAGACTCCGGTCAGTTCTGGTGGTGGGTGACGAACCAGCCCGCGGTTTCGGAATACATCGTCAACTACAAGTCCCGATGGCTGCCTCTGGCCCTGTTCCGGGAGCCCCGGAAATTGGCCAATACGCTCTTCGAAGCCTCCCGTCATTGGCAGTTCACCCTCTACATTAATAAGGGAATGTCGGGGATTCCGAAGGACGCCGCGGAACGGGAGCAAAAGACCTGCATAAATCCCGCGGCGAGCGACGCGGCGGGATGGATTCTCATGATGGGTCGGCAAGAGAACGCATTCCCCGGTGTTCCGGGGCATGAACCGGATATGAAGAAAGCGAAGGAAGTGTCGGAGAGGATCGACGCGGGAATGCGGATCTTGCGCGATGCGACGGTCGGTTCGGGAACATATTCGAACGAAGCCGATTATCACGAGCCCGATTGGCAGGAGGCTTTCTGGGGATCCAACTACCCTCGCCTGCTTTCGATCAAACGAAAGTACGATCCCGCAAATTTCTTCCGGACGCACCATTCCGTGGGAAGCGAAGGGTAAGGACGGCAAGTCCAGCCAGACCTGTTCGGACCAGGCCGCGCCAAAGAGAACTTCTAAGTCTTCGACTTCTGCGACAACCGCGAATTCTGGCGCTTCGCAGTTGGCAGTGGCATTGGTGCCGGCTAGGTGTGACTCGCCGTGATCGGCGGGTGCAGGCCCACCGTACGCGGCGGCGTTGGTTGCCAGGGTTGCGGAAGCCGAAGGCGATTCGGCCGACGTGTTTGACGATCCGGTTGTAGCCGCGCGGACCCTGCCGCTGCCGGACGAAGTGGTGGACGTGCTTCGGGCCGCGCGGAAACGTCAGGCAGAAGAACGGCTAGCGTTCGGCGCCGGATACGGGTCCGGTGAGTATGTCGCCAGCGACGAAACCGGGCAGCCCTACCACCCGAACCTACTCACGTTCCGGTGGGGAAAGCTGCTCGACGAACTCAAGATCGAGCGGGTGCGGCTGCATGACGCGCGGCATACGTGCGGCACGCTCATGCACCTTCGGCATGTGCCGGTCGCGGTGATCGCGGCCTGGTTGGGGCACGCGTCGGCGGCGTTCACCATGAGCGTCTACGTCCACCGCCAGGACGACGCGCTCAAGGCCGCCGCGAGCAGTTTCGGTCGAGTTGTGACAACTCGCGACACTGAGACCGGTTCCCAGTCCTGACATGGTTCACCAAACCTGCTTCTAGCTGCACCTTTCCAGTGCCCCCAGTGGGACTCGAACCCACACTGTGCGGATTTTAAGTCCGCTGCCTCTGCCAATTGGGCTATGGGGGCTTTGCAGCTCAGAGGGTACTTCAGAGTCAACCCGTCGCTGCAGTTCCGCAGGCTCAGCTCTCCCCGATTCACCTGCACTGTCTGAATTCTTGGCCGGGAAATAGACTCCGGCGGTAAAAGTGAGGGGAAAGCGACGTGATGGTCAGGCGCCAGTTCCTTCAGTCGGGCGTCGCAGCAGTCGGCGCACTGCTGGCTGCCGGTTGCACCAGCGGCGAGCCCTCGGCCGAAGGTGGCCCCGGCAGTAACGGCAACGACGATCTTCGGACATGGCGCATGCCCGAAAGGGGGAGCCGCACAAGCGAACTTGGATGGCTTTCGGTGCCAACGAAGCCATTTGGGGGGCAGCACTGCTCCCCGAGTTCCGCCGCAATCTGGGAACCATCGCGAAAGCGATCGCGCAGTTCGAGCCAGTGTCGATGCTGTTCGGGCCAGCGGAACTCGATCTGGCCCGTGGTCTGGTCGGGCCGTCTGTCGAACTGATCGAAGCCCCGCTGGACGACCTCTGGATACGCGATACCGGACCGGTGTTCGTCACGGGAAACGGTACGACGGCGGCGGTGAACTTCAACTTCAACGGCTGGGGTGAGAAGCAGGATTTCGATCAGGATGCCGACGTTGCCGACTTCGTCGCCGCCCGGGCAGGGGTGGAGGCGTTACCCACCGATTTGGTTCTCGAAGGTGGCGGCATCGAGGTGGACGGCCAGGGAACCGCGCTGATCACCGAGAGTTGTGTGCTCAACTCAAATCGCAACCCTGGGTGGTCAAAAGCCGACGTCGAAGCCGAATTGGGGCCACTACTCGGACTCGACAAGATCATCTGGCTACCTGGCGTCGCCGGTGAGGACATCACCGATGGCCACACTGACTTCTATGCCCGCTTCGCCCGCCCCGGCGTTGTCGTGGCGGGATTTGACCCGGATCCGGAGTCGTTCGACCACGAAGTGACGGTGCGCCATCTGCACATCCTCAAGTCGGCGACCGATGCCCAGGGGCGTTCACTTGAGGTCGTCGTACTCAAGTCGCCCGGCCAACTCCGGCCGGAAGTCAGATCAGATGACTTCGCCGCCGGCTACATAAACTTCTACGTCTGCAACGGCGCCGTGATCGCCCCCGAGTTCGGCGACCCCGACACCGATCACACCGCCAAACGGGAACTCGAACGGCTCTTCCCCGACCGCCGCGTCGTCCAGATCAATATCGACGGCATCGCTGCCGGCGGTGGCGGCATCCACTGCACCACCCAACAAGAACCCCGCTATTCATAGGAATTCCCTAGGTATCTGTGAGCAGCGTCTCAGCAGCCGGTCCCATTGTGGAGATATGGCAAGCACAACGGAGCATCGGTGGGCTGTCGCCAGGAGGTTCCAGGAGGGTTGGCGGACCCGCGCGGTCATCATCCTGGCGTTGGCGGGAAGCGGTGCGCTGCTGCTGCTGGCCAGCATTGCGTCTTTCCCCGACCTCGCGTACTGGGCTGTCTCCTCTGTGGCGGTCGCCACCGTACTGACCGTGTACGTGGTCGGCGAGCGGGCGTGGGACCGGATGGTCGCTAAAGCGCGAGCCGAGGGCGTCGTCGAACGCTGACGTGCCGCCGGAATAGCGCTATTGAGCGGGTACCTCGGCGGCGAGGGCGATCAGCTTGGCCCGCACCAACTCCGGATGCTCGTCGGCGATGAAGTGCCCGGAGTCCACCGTTTCAAGGGTGTAGTCGTCGGCGCGGGCAGTCTCGGGGGCGGCCAATTCGGTAGCGATGGCGGCGTCGTTCTTGCCGAACAGCACGCGAGTGGGCACGGTCGAGCGCCTTGGCTCACCGGCGCGCGCCATTCTCGGGATCTCGTGCAATAGGAACGTCCGGTATGTGTCCCGCGCGGTGCGGGCCACGACGGGGTCACGGAAGCGCTCGGTGTAGACCCGCGCGGTCTGCGCGTCGATCTCTGAGGCCCCCCGATAGAGACGGTCCAGAAATCCGGTCCGTCGCTGCACCGGCACCCCGGCAATCGCAATCAGCGGCTGGTAAATCAAGAATCGCCACGCATGCCGGGCCATCACTTTTGGTGGCACCCACGGGTGGGCAATGTTGAGCGCGAGATAGCCGTCGATCCGTTCGGGGACTCGCAGCGTCAATAGGTGACCGAGGAAACCGCCCCAATCGTGGCCCACGAGTAGTACCCGGTCCAGACCGAGGGCATCCATTAGCGCGACCAGGTCGGTGACGACGTCCTCCTTCGCCCAGTGGTGCGGCGGCGGCCCCGACCACCCATAGCCGGGCAGATCGGGAGCGATGATGCGCAACCCGGGTGGCGGGTCGGCCAGCAGATCCCGGTACGTCCAGTGGTGCTGGGGCCAGCCGTGCAGCGCCAGCACCGGCCTGCCGTCGAGCGGACCAGCCTCGGTCACGTGGAATCGGACCCCGCGGACGGTGACAAAACTCCTGCGGACATCGTCGATCGGCGGGGGTTGGTTCGTCATGCCCCTGAGACTAATCGGAAAGGATTACGGTTCTGGTATGCCCCGGTACCGCGACCTGTTCGACGCCAGCATCACCGATCCCCAAGGCTTCTGGGCCGAGGCCGCCTCCACGGTCACGTGGTCACAGCCCCCGCGGCGCATCCTCGATGATGACAATCCGCCGTTCTACCGCTGGTTCCCCGACGCCGAGCTCAACACCTGCGCAAACGCCCTGGACCGCCACGTCAACGGCGGGCGCGCCGACCAGCCGGCGCTTATCTACGACTCCGCGTTGACCGACGCCAGCCGCACCTATACCTATGGCGACCTGCTCGACCACACCGCGCGGTTCGCCGGCGCCTTGCGCGACCTCGGCGTCGGCAAGGGCGATCGCGTCGTCATCTACCTCCCAATGATCCCCGAGGCCGCCATCGCCATGCTTGCCTGCGCGCGGCTGGGCGCGGTGCACTCAGTGGTCTTCGGCGGATTCGCGCCGCATGAGCTAGCGGTACGCATCGAAGACGTCCGTCCGAAGGTGGTCGTGTCCGCATCGTGCGGGATCGAACCGGCGCGCGTGGTCGAATACAAGCCGATGCTCGACGCCGCCATCAGTATGGTTGAGCATCCACCACAGCATTGCGTTGTGGTGCAACGCGATCGGCTCCGCTGCGACCTTATCGAAGGGCGCGACCTGGATTGGGCTGATGTGATGGCAACCGCGACGCCCGTCGAGGCAGTGCCGGTCGCCGCAACGGACCCGCTCTACGTCCTCTACACCTCGGGGACCACAGGCAAGCCGAAGGGCATCGTCCGCGACAACGGCGGGCACGCAGTAGCGCTGCTGTGGAGCATACGGCACATCTACGACATTGAGGCCGGCGATGTATTCTGGGCCGCCTCTGATGTCGGGTGGGTGGTCGGGCACTCCTATATCGTCTACGCGCCTCTGCTGGCAGGCGCGACGACCGTGCTCTACGAAGGAAAACCCGTCGGCACCCCCGACCCCGGCGCATTCTGGCGCGTGGCCGCCGAACATCACGTCAAGGCGCTGTTCACCGCGCCGACCGCGATCCGAGCGATTCGTAGGGAGGACCCGGATGGCGACCATCTGGCCGGCCACGACCTGTCGGCGCTGAAGTACCTTTTTTTGGCCGGAGAGCGCCTCGATCCAGACACCTACCACTGGGCCGGCGAGAAGCTCGGCATTTCGGTGATCGACCACTGGTGGCAGACCGAGACGGGGTGGCCAATCGCGGCCAATCCCATGGGCACCGAACAGCTTCCGATCAAGGCGGGTTCCCCCACTGTCCCGATGCCCGGCTACGACGTGCAGATCCTGCACCACGACGGGAGCGACTGTGAGAGCGGCGATGAGGGCGCCATCTGCATCAGCTTGCCGTTGCCGCCCGGCACGCTGCCCACACTGTGGAATGCCCGGGAGCGTTTCCAGGCGTCGTACCTGTCCGACCATCCTGGCTACTATCTGACCGGCGACGGCGGCCACTTCGACGAGGACGGCTATCTGTTCGTGATGGGCCGAATCGACGATGTCATCAACGTTGCCGGGCACCGCCTATCGACGGGTGCGATTGAGGAAGTGCTGGCTACCCATCCGGCGGTGGCGGAATGCGCGGTGATCGGGGTGGCCGACGAGATCAAAGGACAGGCCCCGCGGGGCCTTGTAGTTGTCAAGGCGGGCGCACCGACCGACGGCCTCGCCGATGAACTGGTGCAGCTGGTGCGCGGTGAAATCGGCGCGGTGGCCGCGTTCAAACATGTCGACGTTGTCCCGGCATTGCCAAAGACGCGGTCAGGCAAGATCCTGCGCAAAACCATGCGCGGGATCGTAGCCGGCCGCGACGAGCCGGTGCCCTCGACCATCGAGGACCCCGCTGTGCTCGTGGCACTCACGCCGATTCTACGATCCTGACCGTCGCGGCCCGTCACGATATTTCTCGCAGTCGCCCTTGTGGGAAGCACGACGCCTGCCAAACTCTGGTCACGGACGCATACCGCCAGCCAAGCCACCCGCTCAGGCGATCGACAGCGCGATCCCATCCAGGATGTCGTGTTCACTGACCACCAGTTCGCTGATGCCTGCCCGCTCACCCAGCGCAGCGGCCAACTCCTGCACGACGATCGCTCCCCCGCCGATGACATCGACCCGGCCCTCATGCATTGGCCCGAGGGCGGACCGTTGTCGGCGCGTCATCGCCAGCAGATCGGCACACACCGGTAGGAGATCGCCGAACCCCACCCGGGACAGATGGATAGCGGCGGATTCGTAGGTGGCCATCTTGTGCGCAAGAGCGGCCAACGTCGTCATGGTTCCCGCGACGCCGACCCAGGTTCTGGCGCGCTCGATCGGCACCAGCCGCAGCGTGTCTGCGAGGGCGGCACGCACTATGGCGCGCGCAGAGCCGATCTCCTCCTCAGTGGGCGGGTCGGAGTGTAGGCAACGCTCAGTGAGCCGTACGCAACCGATATCGGCCGAGTAGCTGGCCACCACAGCATCGGAGCCCAGCACCACCTCGGTGGATCCGCCGCCCAGGTCGACCACAACGAAAGGTACTGCACTTGAATCTAATTCGCCGATGGCCCCGCGAAACGACAGCCCCGCTTCTTCGGTGCCGGTGATCACCTCGGCGACCGAACCGGGCACGACGGCCTCGAGTACCTCGGCGGTCATGCCGAAGAAGGCCTCACGGTTAGCGACATCGCGCGCCGCCGAGGTCGCCACCATCCGCACTGCTGCAACCTCGTGACGGTGCATCAACTCGGCGTAGGCAGACAGCGCTGCGCGCGTACGTGCCAGCGCATCGGCAGCGAACTGCCCCGTTGCGTCAACGCCTTGACCCAAACGCACGATGCGCATCTCGCGGTGCACATCGGTCAGTCGGCCGTCGGTGAGGTCGGCGATAAGCAGGCGGATGGAGTTGGTTCCGCAGTCGACGGCGGCAACCCGGCGCACCAGCGATCCCGCTTCGACTCTCATTCTGCGCTCACGTCCAGCGCCCCCGCTCCAGTATCCCCGCCATTTCGGGTTCGTCCGCCAGCACCGACAGCGCCTCATCACCAAATGGGTTCACACCGGGTCCCTTCGCCAATGAATGCGCGACCACGACATGCAGACACTTCACCCGTTCGGGCATTCCACCGCCGGAGAATTTCGTTCCCAGCGGTTCGATCGCGTCACGCTCTTCCAGATATGACTCGTGCGCCCGGCGGTAGGCCGCGGCCAACTCGGGATTCTGCGCCAGGCGCCCGGTCATGTCCCGCATCATTCCCGAGGACTCTAGTCGGCTGGCCGCTGCCGTCAGTGCCGGATGGGTCAGGTAATACAGCGTCGGAAATGGGGTTCCGTCAGGAAGTTTCGGCGCCGTCTTCACAACCGCAGGTTCGCCGTTGGGGCACCGATAGGCGATCCCGAGCACGCCGCGGGGCTCACGTCCTAATTGCCGCGCAACGGCGTCGAGATCAGATCGCTCAACCACCGGGCGAGGGTGCGCTGGAGGTGGCAGGTTCGGGCACATCGGGGGCGCCCGGCGAAGCGGGGGGTGCTGCCGGTGAAATACCGTGCGGTGCATCGGCGATGGTGTGCCACAACGCGGTGTACCAAGGGTCGCTGTTGTTGGCCGGAAACGGCACGCCGGAGGGCACTCCGGGCACCGCGGACCCGGGCGGCAGCTGCACCCGATAGGGGATCTCTCCTGGCATCACGAAACCCAGCCGTTCGCGCGCCTGTGCCGCAATGAAAACCGGGTCGGCCAGCCTGTCCTTCTG
>DAOUYK010000005.1 GCA_030666145.1 Mycolicibacterium sp.
CATGATCGCGGTAGCCCAGCTAGCCACCACTCAGCCACGGTTCGCGGCCGTCCAGAACGAGTTTCGCCGCTTCGGTATCGACATTGTCGCCGCGTCAGTGCGGCGCGCCCAAGAGCATGGCTACGGCACCGAACTGGATCCACAATACACCGCTGCGGCGATCGCACTGCTCTTTGAGAACTTCACCACTGTCTTCGTCGGAACATCGGGCCTGGAACTGGAAATCAACGACGACGACGCGATAACGACGCTGACACGGATCTGGAAGAAGACGCTCTATGGGTTCTGACACCAATATGAAAGGGATCACTGCCGAATTCAGCCTTCCCGAGCGCCTTACTGGGCAGCGCGCCGGGATAGACGTGCTCATCGAGGTCGAAATCAAGCCGCTCGAGCGTGCTCGGCGCGATGGCAGGAACGCCGGCCGCCATCTGTGCCGGCTGCGGCTCACCAATCTCCCACGGCGGGGCTGACGGTGACCGGCGGTGCCGACAATGCGGGCTCACCTGTGACAGCGGAATGACGCCGGGCTACCATCGCGCTCATGGCTGTGCCTTCCCCGATGCCTTCGCCGATGTCATCGCGCACTTCCGCCGAACTGCGGATCCTGGTCTACAGCGACAACCCGCGGACTAGGGAGCAGGTCCAGCTCGCATTGGGCAAGCGGGTGCATCCCGAGCTCCCGGAGCTGACCTACGTCGAGGTCGCGACCGGCGCCATGGTGGTCAGGCAGATGGATGCCGGCGGCTTCGATCTGGCGATCCTCGACGGTGAGGCGGCCCCGGTCGGTGGAATGGGGATCGCCAAACAGCTCAAAGACGAGGTCGAGGACTGCCCGCCGGTGCTGGTCCTGACAGGGCGCCCCGATGACGCGTGGCTGGCCAGATGGTCCCGTGCGGAAGCCGCTGTTCCTCATCCGATCGACCCGATCCGGTTGGGCGATGCGGTAGCGTCGCTGCTGCGCACCGTTATCTAGCATGTTGGATCGCGAAATACCTCGTCGCACTTAGGTTTTGAGGCACCGCAAGGTGGCGCGATCTTGTCGCACTTACGTTTTGAGGCACCGCAAGGTGGCGCGATGATGTTCATAGTTATGCTAATCAATGAATTTGGCTTGTATCGAAAACGGGCTAGACATCCCAGGACCGTAAGTTGTCAAGCTGCTTGGGTGTCGGGGTTGGTTTGGCGGTGGGCCCAGGCGGTGTGTTCGCTGTAGGCGCTGTGGTGGCGTAGGCAGCCGTGCGGGATGCCGACGAGTCGGCTGCCCAGGGCGCGTAGCGCTTGGTGGTGCAGGTCGCCGTTGGCGCGGTGCTGGTCGTAGAAGGCGCAGGCGCCGAGGCTGCTCTTGAGGGCGCAGAAGGCCCATTGGTCGATGGCGTCGTAGAGGCGGCGGTTGCGGACCTGGCTGGCCAGTACGGCGCGTTTCTTGCCCGACGCGATCGTCAGAGGTGATGTTCCGGCGTAGTTCTTGCGAGACTTGGCGGTGGTGTAGCGGTTCGGGTCGTCCCCGAACTCACCCAGCACCCCGGCGCCGAGGATGACACCGAGTCGTGGCAGGGAGAGGTAGATGTCGGCGTCCGGGTGTGCCTCAAAATGTGTTGCCAACTCGATCTCAAGGTCGGCGATCTGATGGTTCAGTTCGGCGATGATGGCGACGCGGCGCGGGTGGTCGCCCCGAACGCGGCGGTGACCGCCGACGGTGCAGCGAGTTGCTCGGTGCGCAACACCGCCTGAATCTCCAGCGCCCGGGCCTAGAGGTTGCCTTGTCGTCCAGCGGCTTTGAGCGCTGAACGGATCTTGGACAAGCTCAGCCGTGCGGCCTCGACGGGACTGGGAGCGCGCCCCAGGATCGCTAGGGCATCCCGGTCGGCCAGAGAGTCGAACGCCTCCAGCGCGCCCGGGTAGTACTCACGTAGTGCCGAGCGCAGCGTGTTGGTGTTTCGGTTTCGGCTCCAGATCAGATTCTGGTGAGCCCGAGCCAACACCTTGATCGCCTCCACCTCCGAGGTATCCCCGGGGATGGGGCGGTGGTTGTGCCGGTCGGTGCGCACCAGATCGGCAAGCAGTTTGGCGTCACCGGCATCAGACTTCGCCCTGGAAACGTGGTGTCGGTCGCGGTAGCGGGCCACCGCGAGTGGATTGACCGCGAACACCTGATAGCCGACCGCAGCTAGCGCTTCGACCCACAGACCGCGGTCGGTTTCGATGCCGATCACCACCTGGGCGGGTTCCTCGGCGTGAGCGGCCACCAGTTCGTGGAACCCGCGGATCCCCTGATGGATCAGTGCTCAAAGCACGACACCCCATCAGCGCTACAGGCGACCTCATCAACCGGCCGGGGCACGATCTAGCCCTAGGAATCGACCAACACTCCAGGCTAAAGAAGTGCTCACCGGCCGGCGGCTCACCGATCAGCGTCCCCCGGACAGACCACTACCTTCCGAAGGCTCGCTGATCGGTTCCCATTAGGCTATGGGGCAGCTCACAGCGACAGCCCCCAAGGAGCGCCTGCTCAGCATGAATCTGTACACACCGATACTGGTGCTTGGGGCGATCGCTGCCGTATTTGCGGTCGGTTCAGTCGGGATCGCCCTGCTGATCGGGCCGAGGCGCTACAACCGAGCCAAGCTCGAAGCTTACGAGTGCGGGATCGAGCCGCTGAACGCGTCCAACCCCGCCGCGGCCGCCACCGGACAGCGGTTCCCGGTCAGGTACTACCTGACCGCGATGCTGTTCATCGTGTTCGACATCGAGATTGTCTTCCTCTACCCGTGGGCGGTGGCATTCGACAGTCTGGGCGCCTTCGGAGTCGTCGCGGTAGCCCTCTTCTTGTTTAACGTCACGGTGGCCTATGCGTACGAATGGCGGCGGGGAGGCCTGGTGTGGGATTAGAGGAGCGGCTACCGGGGGGCATCCTGCTGTCCACCGTTGAGAAGGTTGCGGGCTATGCCCGTAAGGGGTCGCTGTGGCCGGCGACATTCGGGCTCGCATGCTGCGCGATCGAGATGATGGCCACCGCCGGTCCTCGATTCGACATCTCCCGCTTTGGCATGGAGCGCTTCTCGGCGACGCCGCGCCAGGCGGATCTCATGATCGTCGCGGGCCGGGTCAGCCAGAAGATGGCGCCGGTGCTGCGCCAGGTCTACGACCAGATGGCCGAACCAAAATGGGTTCTGGCGATGGGTGTCTGCGCATCCTCCGGCGGGATGTTCAACAACTACGCGGTCGTGCAGGGGGTCGACCACGTCGTTCCGGTCGACATCTACCTACCCGGGTGTCCGCCGCGCCCGGAAATGCTCTTGCATGCAATCCTCAAACTGCACGACAAGATTCAGCAGATGCCGCTCGGCGTGAACCGTGAGGAGGCCGTCCGGGAGGCCGAACGGGCCGCGCTGGCAGTGCCACCGACCATCGAGTTGAAGGGTCTGCTGCGGTGACAGATCCAACAGACGGCCACGGCGAGGAGTCGCCCGAGGTTATCGCTGTGCGCAGAGGCATGTTCGGCGCCGAGGGCAGCGGTGACACCTCAGGTTACGGCCGCCTCGTGCGCGCGGTCGAGCTGCCCGGCAGCTCGCCACGACCCTACGGTGGCTACTTCGACGATGTCGTCGACACATTGGCCGCCGCCCTCGGCGAAGAGAGGTTCGCCGCAGCAATGGAGCGTGTCGTGGTGCACCGCGACCAACTCACCATCGAGGTCCATCGCGAGCAGCTGCCTGCCGTGGCGCAGGCATTGCGTAATGACCCGGGCCTGCGTTTCGAGTTGTGTCTCGGCGTCAGCGGCGTGCACTACCCCGGAGACACCGACCGTGAGCTGCATGCTGTGTATCCGCTGATGTCGATCACGCACAACCGCCGCATCTGCATCGAAGTCGCCGCACCCGATGCCGACCCCCACATCCCATCATTGTTCCGGGTGTATCCGACCACCGATTGGCACGAACGCGAGACGTATGATTTCTTCGGCATCGTCTTCGACGGACACCCGTCCCTGACGCGCATCGAGATGCCTGACGACTGGGTGGGTCACCCCCAGCGCAAGGACTACCCGCTCGGCGGGATTCCGGTCGAATACCACGGTGCCGAGATACCCCCGCCCGACGAGCGGCGGGCATACAACTAATGACCACATCGCAACGCCCGCCAGAGCGGGTGGTCGTCGTCGGCGGCCAGGATTGGGACGAGGTCGTCACTGCGGCACGACAGAACGCCGGCGAACACGCCGGAGAACGCATCGTGGTCAACATGGGGCCCCAGCACCCGTCGACACACGGCGTGTTGCGTCTCATCCTCGAGATCGAGGGTGAGACCATAGTCGAAGCACGTTGCGGGATAGGCTATCTGCACACCGGCATCGAGAAGAACCTGGAGTTCCGCAACTGGACCCAGGGTGTCACGTTCGTGACCCGAATGGATTACCTGTCGCCGTTTTTCAACGAAACGGCCTACTGCCTCGCCGTGGAGAAACTGCTCGGTGTCACCGATGCGATCCCTGAGCGGGCGTCGGCGATCCGGGTGATGCTGATGGAACTAAACCGCATCTCGAGCCACCTCGTCGCGCTGGCGACCGGCGGTATGGAGCTTGGTGCAATGACGGCCATGTTCCTCGGTTTCCGCGAGCGAGAGCTGATTCTCTCGGTCTTCGAATCCATCACCGGACTGCGGATGAACCATGCCTACATCCGGCCCGGGGGTGTCGCCGTAGACCTGCCCGATGATGGCATCGACCAGGTCCGGAATCTGCTGGATCTGCTGCCCAAGCGGTTGTGCGACCTGGAAGATCTACTCAACGAGAATTACATCTGGAAAGCGCGCACGGTCGGCATCGGCTATCTGGACCTGACGGGGTGCATGGCACTCGGTATCACAGGCCCGGTGTTGCGCTCGACGGGTCTGCCACATGATCTACGCAAGGCTCAGCCGTACTGCGGTTACGAGACATACGATTTCGACGTCATCACCGATGACCGGTGCGACTCCTACGGCCGCTATTTGATCCGGGTTAAGGAGATGCGCGAGTCCCTCAAGATTGTCGAGCAGTGCCTGGAAAAACTGGGAAGCCTGGCAAACCAGCCAGTGATGATCGAGGACAAGAAGCTGGCGTGGCCCGCCGATCTGAAGCTCGGCCCCGACGGGCTGGGCAACTCGCCGGAGCACATCGCGAGGATCATGGGTCAGTCGATGGAAGGCCTGATCCATCACTTCAAGTTGGTGACCGAGGGCATCCGGGTCCCCGCCGGCCAGGTCTACGTCGCGGTCGAATCCCCACGTGGGGAACTTGGCGTGCACATGGTGTCTGACGGCGGCACGCGTCCCTACCGGGTGCACTATCGGGACCCGTCGTTCACCAATCTGCAAGCGGTCGCTGCGATGTGCGAGGGCGGCATGGTCGCCGACGCGATCGCCGCGGTAGCCTCGATCGACCCGGTGATGGGTGGGGTGGACCGGTGAGCATCTTCATCGAACTTGGTCAGCGTCCCGACGAACCCGGTCCACCAATCCATGGGCGGGCGGACTACCCCACCGACGTGGAGTCTCGACTTGCCGCCGACGCCGCGGTGATCATCGCGCGTTACCCGCAGTCGCGTTCGGCCCTACTGCCCCTGCTGCACCTCGTGCAATCAGAGGACAGCTTTCTGACTCCAGCCGGAATCGCCTTCTGCGCCAAGCAATTGGACCTCACCCACGCCGAAGTCACCGCAGTTGCGACTTTCTACTCGATGTACCGTCGCACGCCGACAGGTGAATATCTGGTCGGAGTGTGCACGAACACACTGTGCGCCATCATGGGCGGTGATGCCATTCTCGAGGCCCTGCAGGACCATCTGGGTGTCGATGCCGGGCAGACCACTGCCGACGGCAGGATCACGCTGGAACACATCGAATGCAACGCCGCGTGCGACTACGCCCCGGTCGTGATGGTCAACTGGGAGTTCTTCGATGACCAGACACCCACCTCGGCCCGAGATCTCGTCGACGCGTTGAATACCGGCCAAGTGCCGATACCCTCTCGCAGCGCTTCGCTATGTACGTTCCGGGAGACCGCCAGAACCCTTGCCGGCCTGCCACACCCCGATGAGACAGGCCCGGAGGCGCCCACCGGCGCGGCAACCCTGGCCGGTCTACGAGTCGCCCACGAGCACGATATGGCCGCCCCGGCACCCGCCACCGACTTGAACGCGACGGATCCGGAATGACCCCACTGACTCCCGTACTGAGCCGGTTCTGGGACGAGTCCGAACCTTGGTCGTTGGACACCTATTGCAGGCACGGCGGTTACCAAGCGCTGCAGCGGGCGCTGGCGATGAGTCCCGAAGACGTCATCGCGACCGTCAAAGACTCCGGGCTGCGCGGCCGCGGCGGTGCAGGCTTCCCGACGGGAACCAAGTGGTCATTCATTCCGCAGGGCGCCGAGGGAGCGGGCGCCAAGCCGCACTACCTTGTTATCAACGCTGACGAGTCAGAACCCGGTACCTGCAAAGACATTCCGTTGATGTTGACCACCCCGCATTTTCTGATCGAGGGCGCGATCATCGCCGCCTATGCGATCCGTGCACACCGGGCGTTCATCTACTTGCGGGGCGAGGTCCTACCGGTTCTGCGGCGCCTGCAGGCCGCTGTCGCCGAAGCCCAGGCTGCCGGACATCTGGGAGCCGACATCCATGGCTCCGGATTCAATCTGGAGCTCATCGTGCACGCCGGTGCGGGTGCCTACATCTGCGGCGAGGAGACTGCGCTGCTCGACTCGCTGGAAGGCCGGCGAGGTCAACCCAGGCTACGTCCCCCGTTTCCGGCGGTGGCAGGTCTGTATGCGTGCCCGACGGTGGTCAACAACGTGGAGTCGATCGCCAGCGTGCCGCCCATCCTGCTCAACGGTGTCGACTGGTTCCGTTCGATGGGCTCGCAGAAGTCACCGGGCTTCACGCTGTATTCGCTGTCGGGGCATGTCACAACCCCCGGTCAGTACGAGGCGCCGCTGGGTATCACGCTGCGTGAACTGCTCGAGTATGCAGGCGGCGTGCGCGCCGGGCACTCGCTGAAGTTTTGGACCCCGGGCGGATCATCGACGCCGCTGCTGACAGCCGAACACCTCGATGTGCCACTGGATTATGAGGGCGTGGCTGATGCCGGTTCAATGCTGGGAACCAAGGCGCTGCAGATCTTCGACGAGACCACCTGCGTGGTGCGGGCGGTGCGGCGCTGGACACAGTTCTACGCCCATGAGTCGTGCGGGACGTGCACACCGTGCCGCGAGGGCACCTATTGGCTGGCGCAGATATATGAGCGGCTGGAAGACGGGACCGGCACTGGAACCGATATCGAGAAGCTGCTCGATATCTCCGACAGCATCTTCGGCAAGTCGTTCTGCGCTCTCGGTGATGGGGCTGCGAGCCCGATCATTTCTTCCATCAAGTACTTCCGTGACGAATACGTTGCACACCTGGACCGAGGATGCCCGTTCGATCCGTATGCGTCCATGCTCGCCGCACCGGAGAGGGTGAGCGCATGACACTCGCCGAGCACAGCCACGATGCATC
The DNA here is from genome assembly GCA_030666145.1 of Mycolicibacterium sp. Lineage (GTDB taxonomy): Bacteria > Actinomycetota > Actinomycetes > Mycobacteriales > Mycobacteriaceae > Mycobacterium. The sequence goes on from DAOUYK010000005.1 coordinate 7,539, forward strand.
GCCTGTCGAGATGGTGACGCTGACGATCGACGGGACGGAGGTCAGTGTTCCCCTGGGCACCTTGGTGATCCGCGCCGCCGAGCTGATGGGCGTGCAGATCCCGCGCTTTTGCGATCACCCGCTGCTGGACCCCGTTGGCGCGTGTAGACAATGCCTGGTCGAGGTCGAGGGACAGCGCAAGCCGATGGCGTCCTGCACAATCGCCTGCACCCCGGGCATGGTGGTGCGCACCCAGCTAAGTTCCGAGGCCGCCGACAAGGCGCAGCAGAGCGTGATGGAGTTGCTGCTGATCAACCATCCGCTGGACTGCCCGGTCTGCGACAAGGGTGGTGAATGCCCGCTGCAGAATCAGGCGATTTCCAATGGGCGCCCGGAGACTCGCTTTGAGGATGTGAAGCGAACCTTTCCCAAACCTATCAACGTCTCGTCCCAAGTTCTGTTGGACCGTGAACGCTGCGTCCTGTGTGCGCGCTGCACCCGGTTCTCTGATCAGATCGCCGGTGATCCGTTCATCGAGTTGTTGGAACGCGGTGCGCACCAACAGGTCGGTATCGCCCCGGGCGAGCCGTTCCAGTCGTATTTCTCCGGGAACACCGTGCAGATCTGCCCCGTGGGGGCGCTGACCGGAGCGGCATACCGGTTCCGGGCGCGGCCGTTCGACTTGGTGTCGAGCCCCAGTGTCTGCGAACACTGCTCATCGGGCTGCGCCCAGCGCACCGATCATCGACGCGGGAAGGTGTTGCGCCGCTTGGCCGGCGACGATCCTGAAGTCAACGAGGAGTGGAACTGCGACAAGGGCCGGTGGGCCTTCGCCTACACGACCGTCGGTGACCGAATCACCACGCCACTGGTCCGCGACCCCGAATCTGCGGACGGCTCGATGCGCACGGCGTCGTGGTCGGAGGCCCTTGGGGTGGCCGCGGCCGGACTGGCGGTGGCCAACGGCAATGCCGGAGTTCTCGTCGGCGGCCGGTCGACAGCCGAGGACGCCTACGCATACGCCAAGTTCGCGCGAATCGTGCTGGGAACCAACGACATCGACTTTCGTTCCCGCCAGGGCAGTGCTGAAGAGGCCAGCTTTCTAGCCGCTCATATTGCGGGTCGGCCGATGGCGGTCACCTACTCGGACCTCGAGCAGGCACCCGCCGTGTTGTTGGCCGGGCTGGAGCCTGAGGAGGAAGTACCGATCGTCTTCCTGCGGCTCCGCAAGGCGGTGCGCAACCACGGTCTGCAGGTGTTGTCCATCGCGCCGTTCGCGACCCGCAGCCTGACCAAGCTATCGGGCAGGCTGATCAGAACTGGACCTGGTTGCGAGGCAACCGCATTGGACGACCTGGCCGGCGACGAACTGCTGAGCCTGCCCGGTTCACTGATCCTCGTCGGTGAGCGGCTGGCGGCGTCGCCGGGAGCGCTCTCGGCCGCGGGGCGCTTAGCATCGGCCACCGGAGCCCGGCTGGCGTGGGTTCCGCGCCGTGCTGGGGAACGCGGAGCGTTGGAGGCCGGGGCGATTGCGAATCTGTTGCCCGGCGGGCGTCCAGCGACCGATGAGACCGCCCGAGGACAGATAGCGGCCGCGTGGAACGTCGACGGCCTGCCCGTCGGCGCAGGTCGTGACACGGCAGCGATTCTGCAGGCGGCCCGTCTGGGTGAGCTGGGCGCCCTGCTGGTCGGTGGCGTCGAGCTCGACGACCTACCTGACCCCGATGCGGTGGTCGCCGCCATCGACGCGGCACCGTTCGTCGTGAGCCTCGAACAGCGCGAAAGTGCAGTCACCGCGCGGGCCGACGTGGTGTTCCCGATCGCGCCCGTGGCAGAGAAGGCGGGCTCATTCGTCAATTGGGAGGGACGGACCCGGCCCTTCGAAGCCTCGCTGCACACCAACGCGATTCCCGATCTTCGGGTGCTGAACTTTCTGGCCGACGAACTCGGCGTCGACCTTGGCTTGGCTACGGCTGACCGCGCGGCCAACGAGCGGGCCGAACTTGGCCTGTGGGACGGGCAACGTCCTGAGCCGCCGCGGACTGAGCCGTCGCCACCGCGGCCGGCCAACGGCCAAGCGGTGCTGACAAGTTGGCGGATGCTGCTCGACGACGGACGGTGCCAGGACGGCGAGCCGCACCTCGCCGGTACTGCCAGGCACCCGGTTGCGCGGTTGTCGGCAGCCACCGCTGCCGAGATCGGTGTGGCCGATGGTGAATCTGTCACCATCAGCACGGACCGCGGCATGATCACGCTGCCGGCACAGTTGACTGACATGGATGACCGCGTGGTGTGGCTGCCGATGAACTCCCCCGGCAGCGCGGTCTACCGGACACTGGGTGTGACCATCGGTGCCGTGGTGTCGATCCGAGGGGAGCGCGCGTGACCCATCCCGATCCCACACTCTTCGGCCACGATCCATGGTGGCTGATGCTGGCCAAGGCACTCGGCGTGTTCGTATTTCTGCTGCTGACGGTGCTTGCGGCGATTTTGATCGAGCGGAAAATACTGGGCCGCATGCAGTTACGTCTCGGCCCTAACCGCGTGGGCCCACGTGGACTACTGCAGTCACTTGTCGACGGTGTCAAACTCGCCCTCAAAGAAGGGTTGATCCCTGCCGGGGTCGATAAACGGATCTACCTCGCCGCACCGGTGATCGCGGTGATCCCGGCATTCATGGCATTCGCCGTTATCCCGATGGGCGGTGAGGTGTCAGTCTTCGGCCATCGCACGCCGCTGCAGCTGACAGACTTGCCCGTCGCGGTTCTCTACATCCTCGCGGCCACCTCGATCGGTGTGTACGGGATCGTTTTGGCCGGCTGGGCGTCGGGATCGGTGTACCCACTATTGGGCGGGCTACGGTCGTCGGCGCAGGTTGTCTCCTATGAGATCGCGATGGGGTTGTCGTTCGTCGCGGTCTTCATCTACGCGGGAACGATGTCGACATCAGGAATCGTTGCTGCCCAAAACGACACCTGGTTCGTGTTCCTGCTGCTGCCGGCCTTCCTTGTGTACCTGACCTCGATGATCGGCGAAACTAACCGGGCGCCGTTCGATCTGCCCGAGGCCGAGGGCGAACTGGTCGGCGGCTTCCACACCGAGTACTCGTCGCTGAAGTTCGCCATGTTCATGCTGGCCGAGTATGTCAATATGACCACGGTGTCGGCGCTGGCCACGACCTTGTTCCTGGGCGGCTGGCATGCCCCGTGGCCAATCAGCATCATCGATGGCGCCAACACCGGATGGTGGCCACTGCTGTGGTTTACCGCGAAGGTGTGGGTGTTCTTGTTCGTGTTCATGTGGCTGCGCGCTACCCTGCCCCGAATGCGCTACGACCAGTTCATGGTGTTGGGCTGGAAGGTCCTGATCCCGGTGGCTCTGGGCTGGGCGATGTTCGTCGCGATCACCCGCACGCTACGCGACTACGGCTACCAAGCCTGGGCCACCGGACTGGTAGGCGCAGGCGTGATCGTCGCCGTCGTGTCGATTCTCTTGGGGTGGAAGGCGGTTCGCGCCAGAAAGCGTCGCAGAACCCCGACACCACTCGTCCAATCGGTGGACGGCGGTGCATTCCCGGTGCCGCCCATGCCGGTGAAGGAGCCCGCAGATGCCTAAGTTTCTCGACGCACTCGCCGGCTTCGGGGTCACTTTCGGCTCCATGTTCAAGAAGCCGGTGACCGAGGAATACCCGGAGGAGCCCGGACCCGTGGCTCCGCGCTACCACGGCCGCCACCAACTCAACCGGTATCCCGATGGCTTGGAGAAGTGCATCGGCTGCGAGCTGTGCGCGTGGGCCTGCCCTGCCGACGCGATCTTCGTCGAAGGTGCCGACAACACCCAGGAAGAACGGTATTCGCCCGGCGAGCGCTACGGCCGCGTGTATCAGATCAACTATCTGCGCTGCATCGGCTGCGGTTTGTGTATAGAAGCCTGCCCCACCCGTGCACTGACGATGACCAACGACTACGAGATGGCCGACGACAACCGCGCCGATCTCATTCTGGGCAAGGACAAGTTGCTCGCACCGCTGCAGCCGGGGATGGAGCAGCCGCCACATCCGATGGTTGCCGACAGCACCGACGACGACTATTACCTCGGCAACATCCGCCCCGCCGAGGAGGCGCGGTGACAACCGAAGTCTTCGCCGCAATCGCGGACTCCGGGGGCCAGGCCGGCTATACCAGCACCAGTGAAGCCATTCTGTTCTGGGTCCTCGCGGTGGTTTCGGTGATCGGAGCCGTCGTTGTGGTCGCCTCGCCGAAGGCGGTCTACTCAGCGATCGCGCTTGCGCTCACAATGATTGCGCTGGCCGTGCTCTACATCGCCCAGGACGCACCTTTCCTCGGAGTGGTTCAGGTGGTGGTCTACACCGGTGCGGTCATGATGTTGTTCCTGTTCGTGCTTATGCTGATCGGCGTCGACTCTTCGGAGTCCCTGGCGGAAACCCTTCGCGGACAACGTCTCGCCGCGATCTGCACCGGGGCCGGATTCGGCGTCCTGTTGATCGCCGGCATCGGCAACGTCTCGGTGGCCGGGTTCACCGGCCTGACCGAGGCCAACGCCGACGGAAACGTCGAGGGGTTGGCGGCACTGATCTTCACCAAGTACCTGTGGGCCTTCGAGTTGACCGGAACACTGCTGATCACAGCCACACTGGGGGCGATGCTGCTGGCCCACCGGGAGCGCCTCGCACATCGCAAGACCCAGCGTGAATTGGCCGCCGAACGGTTCGCCCCCGGCGGGCACCCGACAACACTGCCGAACCCGGGTGTGTACGCCCGGCACAACGCCGTCGACATGCCGGCCCGACTGCCAGACGGCTCGGCCTCCGAACTGTCGGTGAGCGCGATCCTGCAGCTGCGCGCGGTTCCCGCTGACGAGGACGGGGATGAAGACGGCGACGGTGACCGCAGGTGAATCCAGACAACTATCTCTATCTTTCGGCGCTGCTGTTCACCATCGGCGCTGCGGGAGTGTTGTTGCGCCGCAACGCGCTCATCATGTTCATGTGCATCGAACTGATGCTCAACGCTGCAAACCTGGCGTTCGTCGCCTTCTCTCGCATGCACGGGCACCTCGACGGGCAGGTGGTGGCGTTCTTCACGATGGTGGTCGCCGCGTGTGAAGTAGTGATCGGATTGGCTATCATCATGACCATCTTCCGGACCCGACGCTCGGCCAACGTCGACGATGCAAGTCTGTTGAAGCACTGATGAGCGCTTGCGCGAAGAAGAGACGGACCTGAGGCCCGCATGGCATTTCCTGTGTGGCTTGTAATCGCGCTCCCGCTAACCAGCGCAGTGATTCTGCTGCTCGCGGGCCGGCGCTCCGATCGGTGGGGCCATCTGCTGGGCACGCTTGCCTCAATCGCGTCTTTCGGTTGTGGTGCAGCCCTGTTCGTTGACATGCTCGGCCGCGACTCCGATAGCAGGTTGATCCACGAGTCACTCTTTTCATGGGTTTCGGTCGGCGTGCTGCATGTCGACTTCGGCCTGCAACTCGACCAGCTCTCGATGTGCTTCGTGCTGCTCATCACCGGGGTCGGATCGTTGATCCACATCTATTCCATCGGCTACATGGCCGAGGACCCAGGTCGTCGCCGATTTTTCGGCTACCTCAACTTGTTCCTTGCCGCCATGCTGCTACTCGTGCTCGCCGACAACTACCTGGGCCTGTACATGGGCTGGGAGGGCGTGGGTCTGGCGTCCTACCTGCTCATCGGATTCTGGTCGGACAAGCCGTCGGCCGCCACTGCGGCCAAGAAGGCCTTCGTTGTCAACCGGGTCGGCGACATCGGTTTGGCGGTGGCCTTGATGGTGATGTTCGCTGCCGTCGGATCTGTCTCATTTTCCACGGTTTTCGGCGCCGCGCCCGGGCTCACCGAGGGCACGTTGACCGCGATCGGATTGATGCTGCTATTGGCCGCGTGCGGCAAGTCCGCGCAGGTCCCGCTGCAGTCCTGGCTCGGCGACGCGATGGAAGGCCCGACACCAGTTTCGGCACTGATCCACGCGGCCACGATGGTCACCGCGGGCGTGTATCTGATCGTGCGGTCGGGACCAGTCTTCGATCTGGCCCCGCATGCTCAGACCGCGGTGGTAGTCGTCGGTGCGGTGACACTGCTGTTCGGGGCGGTCATCGGCTGCGCAAAGGACGACATCAAGAAGGCGTTGGCCGCCTCCACGATGAGCCAAATCGGTTACATGGTGCTGGCCGCGGGGCTGGGGCCCGCCGGGTACGCCTTCGCGATCATGCACCTGTTGACGCACGGATTCTTCAAAGCCGGCCTGTTCCTGGGCGCCGGTTCGGTCATGCACGCCATGGATGACGAGGTGAACATGCGCCGCTACGGCGGACTGCGAACGGTGCTGCCGATCACCTTCGCGACATTCGGGCTTGGTTACCTGGCCATTATCGGCGTGCCACCTCTGTCCGGCTTCTTCTCCAAGGACGGGATTATCGAGGCTGCGCTGGGAGCGGGCGGCATGAAGGGCGTCATCCTCGGTGGCGCAACGATTCTGGGTGCGGGCATCACCGCCTTCTACATGACTCGGGTGATGTTGATGACGTTCTTCGGGCCCAGGCGTTGGACTGGGACCGACGACGCGACGGGAGAGAACCACGGGCCACATCCGCACGAATCCCCCGCGGTGATGACGTGGCCGATGATTCTGCTCGCGGTCGGCTCGGTCACCGCCGGCGGAGCGCTTGCGATCGGGGGCACGCTCGAGCACTGGCTGGAGCCGGTGGTGGGCGCGCACGAAAACCACCATGTGCTGCCGGTCTGGGTGGTCACGGCGATCGTCTTGTCCGTTGTGGCCGTGGGCATTGCTATCGCTTACCGGATGTATGGCTCGCGACCGGTTACTGCCGAGGTGCCTGCCGGGTCGGCGCTGACGGTGGCGGCGCGCCAAGACCTCTACAGCGACGCGTTCAACGAGAAAGTGCTGATGCGCCCCGGCGCGGTCATCACCGCAGGGCTGGTGGAGATTGATGACGAAGCGGTGGACGGCGCGGGTAGCGGGCTGGCCGCAGCCGTCAGTCGCCTCTCCGATGGCCTGCGCCAGCTGCAGACCGGGTTTGCACGGTCTTACGCCCTATCGATGCTTGCCGGAGCTGTCCTCGTCGTCGCGGCGATACTGGCGGTGAACCTGTGGTGACTTCATTCCCCTGGCTGACGGCGCTTTGGGCGATTCCCATGCTTGGCGCGGTGTCGGTGATGCTGCTACCTGCCGCTCGGCGCACTCTGGCGAAATGGGTCGCGCTGGCGGTGTCGTTGGCGGTCCTGGCGGTCACCGCGGTGGTGGTTATCGGGTTCGACCCGGCTGGGCAGCAGTACCAGTTCGTCGAGTCCCACACCTGGATACCGTCGTTCGGTACCGGCTACATCCTAGGCGTCGACGGCATCGCGTTGGCGCTGGTTGTGCTCACCGCGGTCCTGGTGCCCCTGCTGATCATCGCCGGCTGGAACGACGCGCGCGACCAGCTCAGCTGGGGTGGCCGCTCAGTGCATATCTACTTCGCACTGACTCTCGCCGTCGAAGGCATGGTCCTGATCTCGCTCGTGTCGCTGGACATCCTGCTGTTCTACGTGTTCTTCGAGGCCATGCTAATCCCGATGTACTTCCTGATCGGCGGGTTCGGCGGGGAGCACCGGAGCGCGGCTGCGGTGAAATTCCTGCTGTACAACCTCTTCGGCGGCCTGATCATGCTGGCGGCGGTAGTCGGCCTGTATGTGGTGACCGCACAAAGCGACGCCTTCGCCGCCGGAACGTTCGACTTCCGCGGGATCGTCGCTGCGGTGGCCAGCGGCGAGTTCATGGTGAACCCGATGGTGATGCATCTACTCTTCGGCGGCTTCATGTTCGCGTTCGCCGTCAAGGCGCCACTATGGCCGTTTCATCGTTGGCTTCCTGACGCAGCGGTCGAAGCGACACCGGCCAGTGCGGTACTGATGATGGCGATCATGGACAAAGTCGGCACCTTCGGCATGCTCCGGTACTGCCTGCAGTTGTTCCCCGAATCCGCTTCCTATTTCAGCCCACTGATCATCACGCTCGCAGTAATCGGGATTGTCTACGGCGCCGTCCTCGCGATCGGCCAAACCGACGTCATGCGGCTGATCGCCTACACGTCGATCTCGCACTTCGGCTTCATCATCCTTGGCATCTTCGTGATGACCAGCCAGGGGCAGTCTGGGTCGACGCTGTACATGATCAATCACGGCATCTCCACCGCGGCACTGTTCCTGATCGCCGGGTTCCTGGTGTCCCGGCGAGGATCTCGCCTCATCAGCGCATACGGTGGGGTGCAGAAGGTGGCACCGGTGCTGGCTGGAACCTTCCTGGTGTCCGGCCTGGCGACGCTGTCACTGCCCGGCCTGGCCCCGTTCATCAGCGAATTCCTGGTCCTCATAGGCACATTCACCCGCTACCCGGCCTTTGCCGTCATAGCCGCCAGCGCCCTGGTGCTCTCCGCGATCTACGTTCTGTGGATGTACCAGCGAATGATGACTGGGCCCGTGCCCGACGACTTAGCCGCGGGCAAGTACAAGCTACCGGACCTGGTGCCGCGTGAGATCGCGGTCGTCGCTCCGCTGATCGCGCTTCTGTTGGTGCTCGGGGTGTATCCAAAACCTGCGCTCGAGGTCATCAACCCCGCGGTCACCCACACCTTGATCACTATCGACCAGCCTGACCCGGAACCCAATATGGCGGAAGGCCCGGCACGATGAGCCTGCCCACACCTTCCGTCGAATACGCATTGATCTCCCCCATGCTCATCGTGCTCGGTGCGGCCGTCCTCGGCGTCCTCGTCGAGGCGTTCCTGCCCCGCCGGCGACGCTACGCAGCTCAAGTGAGCCTCAGCCTCACCGCACTGGTTGCGGCATTCGTCGCTGTCTTGATGATTGTCCGAGGCCTACACGGCGGCAACGGTTCCAGCGCCGTGATGGGAGCCGTAGCCATTGATAAGCCCGCACTCTTCCTGCAGGGCACCATCCTGGTGATTTCGGTGCTGGGCATTCTGCTCATCGGCGAGCGCCGGATTGCGATCTCGGGCAAAGACCTCGACGGGCCCCGGAGTGCTGGACTAGACGCGTTCACACCCCAGGCCTCGACGATTCCGGGGAGTGTCACCGAGCAGCAGGCCACCAGGGAGGGTCTCGTTCAGACCGAGGTGTTCCCGCTGACCATGTTCGCCATCGGCGGCATGTTGATCTTCCCGGCGGCCAACGATCTGCTGACAATGTTCATCGCGCTGGAAGTGCTGTCGCTTCCGTTGTACCTGCTGTGCGGGCTGGCACGACGGCGACGGTTGCTTTCGCAGGAGTCGGCGCTGAAGTACTTTCTGCTGGGCGCATTCTCGTCGGCGTTTTTCCTCTACGGCGCGGCCATGCTGTACGGCTACGCGGGCACCCTGACCCTGCACGGCATCGCCGACGCGGTGGCCTCGGACGCCGGAAAACCGTCTCTGGCGCTCATCGGTATCGGCTTGCTGTTGGTCGGTGTGCTGTTCAAAGTCGGCGCCGTGCCTTTCCATTCGTGGATTCCGGACGTGTATCAGGGGGCCCCTACCCCGATAACCGCGTTCATGTCTGCGGCCACCAAAATCGCCGCGTTCGGCGCGATGCTGCGCTTGTTCTACGTGGCGCTGCCCGAGCTGCACACCGACTGGCGGCCCGTGCTGTGGGCGATCGCGATCCTGACGATGGTGGTCGGTACGGTCACTGCGGTCGCCCAAACCGATGTGAAGCGGATGCTGGGGTATTCGGCGGTGGCGCACAGCGGTTTCGTCCTGGTCGGCCTGATCGCCGGCAACGAAGCCGGGTTGTCATCGACACTGTTCTATTTGTTCGTCTACGGCTTCTCTACGGTCGGAGCCTTCGCCGTGGCGGGCCTGGTGCGCGACGCGGATGGTGAGGAGGACACCGCATTGACGCGGTGGGCCGGCCTGGGCAAGCGTTATCCCGTTATCGGCACTGTCTTCTCGCTGTTCCTGCTGGCATTCGCCGGGATCCCGTTGACCAGTGGATTCGTCGGCAAGTTCGCAGTGTTCAAAGCTGCCGGCGAAGGTGGCGCAATCCCGCTGGTTGTGGTCGGCGTGATTGCCAGCGCTATCGCGGCGTACTTCTACGTGCGGGTGATCGTATTGATGTTCTTCACCGAACGTCCCGAGGACGCCCCCGCGGTGGTGGTTCCCAGCGCGCTGACTACTGCTGTCATCACGGTCACCGCGGCAGTTACTTTCACCCTCGGCGCGCTGCCGCAGCCCGTGCTCGACCTGGCGAACTCGGCCGGCCGGTTCCTGTGATACGAATTCCGGGCTAAGTCACCACGCCGCGCTGCAGTATCGCAGCGATACTGTCTACCCAGGCCGAGCCCACGAGACCGTCGGGTGCTTGCAAGAATGCCAGCAAGGTGGCGCCGCCGATGAGCTCGACCAGCCGGTCGGGGTCGACCCCGGCGCGCACCTCCCCCCGGTTGATCGCAGCAAATAGCCGGGTGCGCACCGCCCCGAACAGGTCTGCAAAGCGAGCGGTGACACGGTCGCTGAGCGCGGCGTCAGCCGACATGTCGGCGATCAACCCCGGCAGCGCTGCTCGAACCACTGAGCTGGTGAACACGTCGCGCGCCGCCTCGATCATCGCCCGCAGGTCGGCGACGATGTCACCCGGCGGAGCCTGGATCGCCGTGGGCGTCGCTGGGAAAGCGGCTTCATGAACGAGCTCTGCCTTGCTCGACCATCGGCGATATAGCGCCGTCTTGGTCGTCCCGGCACGCTCGGCAACAGCGAACATCGTGAGATTTGAATATCCGACTTCGACCAGCAGATCAGCCGTGGCCTGCAGTATGGCAGCCCCGATACGCGGATCTCGTGGTCGTCCAGCACTCGGGGCGTTCTCGACCATCAGCGGCTCTGCCTTCATAACGCTACGTATGGTAGCGTAACTGCCGGCAGGAAGGACCGATTCGTGGCGAATACATCAGCTGTTGGGGACGTGGGGCGGCTTCAGCGGTCCAGTCGCGACATGACGAATGTGCCTGTGCGCCTGTCCCAGTGGCTGTCCAAACTGTTAGGTGACACCACACCGGAGATCACCGTGGAAAGTGGTGTGGACTCCAACGGCATGTCGTCCGAGACGATCCTGCTGTCAGGGCACTGGCTGGATGCCGGCACCCCGGTCGAGCAGAAATGGGTGGCCCGGGTCGCCCCCACCGAGGCCGACGTGCCGGTCTTCGAGCACTATCGCCTGGACCACCAACATGAGTTGATGCGCCTGGTCGCCGAGTTGACCGACGTCGCAGTGCCGCGCGTTCGCTGGCTTGAGACCACCGGCGAGGTTCTGGGTCGGCCCTTCTTCATGATGGACCGCGTCGATGGAAGCGTCCCACCCGACCTGATGCCCTACACCTTCGGGGACAACTGGCTCTTTGACGCCCCGGTTGACGAGCAACGCCGACTACAAGACAACACCATCGAGGTCCTGAGCAAGCTGCACTCGATTCCCGACGCACAAGACACCTTCGGATTCCTCCAGGATGTCGATCCACCGGGCGAGACCGCGCTGCACCGCCATTTCGCATGGCTGAAGAGCTGGTATGAGTTCAGCGTCCCCGACATGGGCCGCTCGGCACTCGTCGACCGAGCACTGACCTGGCTGGAAGAGCACTTCCCCGAGGATGTCGCTGCCACCGAATCGGTTCTAGCGTGGGGTGACGCGCGCATAGGCAATGTCATCTACCGCGACTTCACTCCGGTAGCCGTGCTGGACTGGGAGATGGCCACCATCGGCCCACGCGAGTTCGACGTTGCCTGGATAATCTTCGCGCACATGGTGTTTCAGGAATTAGCCAAGTTGGCCGGACTGCCAGGGATGCCGGACTTCCTGCGCGAGGAGGATGTGCGGGCCACTTACCGCGACCTCACGGGTGTCGAGGTCGCCAACCTCGACTGGTTCTACGTGTACTCAGGTGTCATCTGGTGCTGTGTGTTCATGCGTACCGGAGCACGTCGCGTGCATTTCGGAGAGACCGAGAAGCCCGCAGAAATCGAGACCCTCTTCTACCATGCGTCACTGCTGAAAAGACTGATCGGAGAATCTGACTGATGCTTGGACCGATGGACGAATACCCGGTTCACCAAGTACCCCAGCCGATCGCGTGGCCTGGGTCCTCGGACCGCAATTTCTACGACCGTGCGTACTACAACGCCCACGATCGCACCGGCGACATCTTCGTCATCACCGGGATCGGCTATTACCCGAACCTCGGAGTGAAGGACGCCTACCTACTCGTGCGGCGCGGAGATACCCAGACCGCGGTCCACCTGTCCGGAGCCATCGACCAGGACAGGCTTAACCAGCATGTCGGCGCCTACCGTATCGATGTCATCGAACCGCTGAACAAACTGCGCATCGTGCTCGACGAAACCGAGGGAATAGCAGCTGATCTCACGTTTGATGGCCTGTTCGACGTCGTTCAGGAACAGCCCCACATTATGCGGCGAGGAAACCGCGTAACCCTGGACGCGCAACGGTTCGCGCAGGTGGGAAGCTGGAGCGGCCAACTCTCGATCGACGGCGAGGACATCAAGATCGACCCCGCCCGCTGGATCGGCACCCGTGACCGATCCTGGGGTATCCGGCCCGTCGGCGAAGCCGAGGCCGCAGGCAGGCCCGACGACCCTCCCTTCGAGGGCATGTGGTGGCTGTACGTACCGATGGCGTTCGACGACTTCGGAATCGTCGTCATCATCCAGGAAGACGCAAGCGGGTTCCGTTCGCTCAACGACTGCACACGGATCTGGAAAGACGGCCGCGTCGAGCAGCTGGGGTGGCCACGGGTCCGGGTCAAGTATCAGTCCGGCACCCGTATCCCCACCGGCGCAACGATCGATGCGACGGATTCAGCGGGTGCGTTGCTCCGTTTTCAGGTGGAGTCCAAGCTCGCGGTACCGATCCACGTGGGCGGTGGGTATGGCGGTGATTCCGACTGGCTGCACGGGATGTGGCGGGGCGAGAACTTCACCGAACGGCTGACCTACGACATGAACGACGCGGCGATCATCGGTCGAGCCGGGTTCGGCGTCATTGACCATGTCGGGCGGGCCGTCTACCGCGACGTCGACGGATCCGAACGCGAGGGCTGGGGCCTCTTCGAGCATGGGGCACTCGGCAGACACGATCCGTCGGGCTTCGCCGATTGGCTCACCGTCGCGCCCTAACCTTCGGCTGAAGGGGACCGGCTTTCTTACAGCCATACTGGGGACCAGGCTCTCGCACGGACGAGCAGGCTTCTCACACGGACGAGCACGACAACGAGGAGGTCGATGGACTGGCTCGATTCCTAAGACCGAGGCGGCTCTCGGTGTCCGTGTCAACCGCCTCTATTGCTTTCGCCATTTCTGAAGGATAACGGTATTCCAAGAAAAGCTGGAGGCACCCCGAGAGTGGTTGTGCATACAAGGGCGGCGACGTCATCAGGTGTTCACGAATCGGTTATTGTTATCGATGCCGCTGGGCTGATCGTCAGATTTGATGGCGGTGCGGAACGGACTTTCGGTTACCCGGCCGACGAGGTGATCGGCAAGAACGTTCGCTGGCTCATGCCTGATCCGTACCGGTCCGAGCATGAACAGTACCTAGCCGACTACCTTCGCACTGGCGAGGACCACGTCATCGGTATCGGCGGGAAGGCGTGTGGATACGCCCGGACACCCTTGACCCACAACGTGTTCCGGTATCCCGGGCGGTGCTCGACGAGCAGTGCACCCGCTTTCACGGCGCCACCAGCGACATCGCCGCCGACAAGATGCGGTCGCTGTTCTCCCTCGATCGCTGGACAGATGATGCCATGGCACTCATCGACGCGATGAACGTCGCACTCGATACGAGCAAGAACGACGATTCGACCGAGAACGCCGCCTTCGAGTTCGCTTTGTCGATCGCTGTGGTCCGGCATCTTCAACTCGACCCGCTGCTACCCGTCGAGTTTCTTGGCGACGACTGGCCGGGGCCCACATTACGTAGCACTTGCCGCCGTTTCTACGAGGCATTCAACCAGCGAATGAACAGCACAATCCCGCAATCGTAGCGCGCTCACCGCCACTTCCGAGCGCCGCGCCCGATACGCGGATTACAGAAATCGCCCAGGGTGCCGGAATGCGATTTCAGCACGAAGGGGGACTCAGGCCGGGCGCGACTCCCGCGCCGCGGCCCGACCGAACACCATTGACTCTTCGATCCGGTCGAACCGGTGATCGATGACGTCGAGCACATAATTGTGTCGTACATTCCATGGCCTGTGGGTGCCCGACTTCGGTAACGCGTGCGGCGAACGCTTGATGTAGCCCGCCTGCAGATCGAAGGCCGGCTTTTCGGTGATGGGGGCGTCGCCGCGATGCGGGTAAGCGTAAGTATACCCGTGGGCGCCCATGTACGCCAACAACTTCGCGAACGCCTTTGCCGTCATGTCGGCGCGCAAGGTCCACGACGCGTTCGTGTACCCGATGCACCACGCCACATTCGGCACATCCTCGATGAGGTACTCCTTGTAAGCGAAGCGGTCGGTGGGATCGACCTGGACGCCGTCGATGACCAGGCGGATGCCGCCGAGAGCCTGAAGCTGCAGCCCGGTCGCCGTGACGATCACATCGGCGTCCAGGCGAGCACCTGAGGTCAGCACGATGCCCGTCTCATCGACGTGGTCGATGTTGTCGGTCGTCACCTCGGCGCGCCCCGAGCTGATCTGATCGAAAAGATCATGGTCGAGAATGAGGCACATCCGTTGGTCCCAGGGGTCGTACTTGGGTTTGAAGTGCAGGTCAACGTCGTAGCCTTGAGGCAGCGCGGCCATGGTCTTGCTGCGGATGAGGCGGCGCCCGAACCGCGGAGCCTTGCGGAACATGAAGTAGGTCAGTACGTGGAACGCGGCATTCCGGAACCGCACCACCGAGTGGGAAACCCTAGGCGGCAATATCTTTCGAATAAAGTCGACCATCGGGTCGATGCGCGGCATGGACATCATGTATGTAGGCGATCGCTGAAGCATGGTGACGTGCTCGGCCTTCTCGGCCAGGGCCGGGATGAGGCTGATTGCACTGGCTCCGCTGCCGATCACCACCACGCGCTTGCCCGAGTAATCGAGGTCTTCGGACCAAAACTGGGGGTGCACCACCTGTCCGCCGAACCTTTCGATACCCGGGAACTCAGGCTGGTAGGGATGGTCGTAGTCGTAGTACCCGGTGCCGAAGAACAAGAACCTGGCGCGGTAGGCGCGCGGCGAGCCGCCGTGCTCGACATTCACCGTCCAGGTGTCGGTGGCCGAGTCCCATTCGGCCGACTTCACGTACGTGTCGAACTGCATGTGTTGGTCGATGCCGTGCTTGTGCGCTGTCCTCGCCAGGTAGTCGCGGATGTACTCGCCGTCGGCGACGTTCTCCTGCCGCCGCCAGGGCTCCCAGGGGAACGACAGGGTGAAGATATCACTGTCTGAGCGGATGCCCGGGTAGCGGAACAAGTCCCAGGTGCCGCCGATGCGGGACCGACGCTCGAGGATGCGGTAAGTCAGCTGGGGATTGCGCTCCTGGATGCGGTAGGCGGCGCCGATCCCGGAGATGCCCGCACCGATGATCAGGACGTCGGAATAGTCGGTCCCCAGATATTGGTCCTGCATCGGTAATCTCCTTCGGTCCGTCCACGTACCACGATATGGGTCAGCTCCTCAGCGCGTCGACAATCTCGCTCAATGATTCCGCCGTGATCGGGCCTGGCTGATAGAGACAGATCCGGTCCGAGACTCCGTCCACGCGGTCCCGAATGTGGGCGGTAATCTGAGTCGGCGTGCCGCATGCGGCGATCGTGTGCAGCCCATCGTCGTCGATAATCCGCACCATCTCCTCCCAACGGCCCTGCTTGGACATCGCGTTGAGTTCAGGCTGCAGGTCCCCCCAGCCGTGCAGGTCGAGCACCGGCCGGTAGGCGGGTGTGGAACCGTAAAAGGACAGCAAGCGTCGTGCAGACATATGGTCGGGGTCTTCATCGGCTAGCGAGACGATGATCTCGGGTACCACCGAGAACCTGTCGCGGCCTCGGGCGGAAGCCGCGAGCCCGGCGTCTACGTTGGGCATCGTCACCTCGTGCAGGAATCTCTTCGAACCGAACGGCATCACCAGCAGCCCGTCGGCGACCTCGCCCGTCATCCGGGTCAGCCGCGGACCCAGCGCACCCACGAAGATCGGCGGCGGTACGAATTCGGCCCGCGGGACGAATGTCGGCGTCATCAACGTGTGCCGGTAGTACTCCCCCCGGAAGTTCAGCCGCTCCCCGGTCGTCCAAGCGGCGAAGATCGCCCGAAGAGCGCCGATCAGCTCAGCCATCCGGGCGACCGGTCGGTCGAAATCGGCGCCGTAACGCTTCTCGATCTGGGTGCGAATCTGCGTGCCCAGCCCCAGTGTGAACCGCCCACCGCTGAGCAGTTGGTGGTCGACAGCCTGGTGGGCGAGGTGAATCGGATTACGTGGAAACGCGATCGCGACGTTGGTCATCAGATCCAGTCCGCCCATGCCCGCCGCCAGCGTCAGCGGGGTAAACACATCGTGGGGGCCCTCGAAGGTGAACACGCCGCTCGCCCCGGCCTCACGAAGCGCCCGCGCCCGCTCGGCTGCGTCAATGGGCCCGAAGAGCGCCGTGAACACCTGCACAACCTGCCAGCCTAGTGTGGGTTCTACGCGCAACACGACCTTATGCATCCCCCTACGCGCCAGGGTCGCGAGCTACAGAGGAGATGAAGCCATGGCCGACGTCGTTGTCGTGGGAGCAGGATTCGCCGGACTATCGACCGCGCGGGAGCTGGTGCGGCTCGGGCACGACGTCGTCGTCCTCGAAGGCCGCAGCCGGGTCGGCGGCCGATCGTATTCCGGTAGCCTGGCCGGAGTTTCGGTCGATCTGGGTGGGACCTTCGTCGGGCCGACGCAGGACGCGGTGGTGGCGCTGGCTACCGAGCTGGGATGCGAATCGGTGCCGACCTACGGCCGCGGCAAGAACCTGATCCGCTGGCGTGGGCGGGTTCGCTCTTACCGCAGCACGATCCCGCGGCTGTCAATCCTCGAGCTGGTTGACGTGTCACGGATCCAGTGGCGCTTCGATCGCCTCAGTAGGAAGGTCCCCATCGCCGAACCGTGGACCTCACCGATCGCCGCTGACCTCGACAGCATCTCGCTCGACAAATGGCTGCGCTCGCTGCATGCCGGCGCCTCCACACGCGACCTGATGGCGATCATGGCGCGGGTGACGTGGGGGTGCGAGCCCGACGCCGTCTCGATGCTGCAGACGGTGCGCTACGTCAAGGCCGCCGGTGGTCTGGGCCGCATGCTGGATACCGAGGGCGGCGCCCAGCAGGACCGTTTTCTCGCAGGAACGCATCAGATCGCGCAGCGAATGGCCGACGAGCTGGGCGACCGGGTGGTACTGGACGCGGCGGTGACATGCATCCGGCGGCACCCGGACGGCACCGCGACCGTCATCTCTGGGCACCGCGAGTTCCCTGCGCGCGCCGTCGTCGTCGCGATCCCACCGGAACACCGTGGCGGCATTCAGTTCGACCCCCCGCTACCGCAAGGGCACCAGGAGCTGACGCAGCACTGGCCGCAGGGCCACCTGAGCAAGGCCTTTGCGGCCTATGACAGGCCCTTCTGGCGGGACAACGGCTGCTCGGGTCAGGCGCTATCCGATGAGGGGCCGGTTTTCATCACCTTCGATGTCAGCCCCAGCGATACCGGGCCCGGCATCCTGCTGGGGTTCACCGACGCGCGCATGTTCGATCCGCTACCAGGACCGCAGCGACGAGAAGTCGCGCTGTCCGGTTTCGCCGCACTGTTCGGCGACGCCGCCTCGAAACCGATCGACTATGTCGACCATTGTTGGGGCACAGAGGAATTTGCCCCCGGCGGACCGACCGCAGCGGTACCGCCCGGTTCCTGGACGACCTACGGACGGTGGTTGCGCTCGCCGGTGGACTCGATTTTCTGGGCGGGCACCGAAACCGCCGACGAATGGACGGGCTTCCTGGACGGGGCGGTGCGTTCGGGCATTCGGGCGGCCGGCGAGGCGCATCAGGAGCTGATGCGACGCTCCTGACTCGCCGTGTCGATCAACCATCGCAGTTGTCCGTTGACATCGGCGGGCCGCTCGAGGATCGCGCAGTGCCCACCGGGGAGCTCGACCAACTTGGCTAGATTCGGCGCACTCGCCGCGATGCGGCGGGATGAGGCCATCGGCAGCAGGCGGTCTTTCTGACTGCCGATGACCAGCGTGGGCACACTCAGATTCTTCAACCCGATGTGCTGCGGACCCAGGTGGTCGACCAGGACTCGAATCCAGCCCCCCCGCCCGGGCGAGGGGGTGCCGTTGAATAACTCGAAGACGAAA
Source organism: Mycolicibacterium sp. (assembly GCA_030666145.1). Lineage (GTDB taxonomy): Bacteria > Actinomycetota > Actinomycetes > Mycobacteriales > Mycobacteriaceae > Mycobacterium. The sequence continues at coordinate 25,945 of DAOUYK010000005.1, forward strand.
TCCGCGATGGCGGGGTCCGCATCACGGCCCACTGCCAGGGTTGACACGAAGCGATGCGTCAGAATGTCAGCTCCCTGCACTAGCGGCGCCGCACCGAAAATCTTCAGCAGCAACCCCGCCGCCTGGACCCGCGCACCTGCTGCCCGCGCTGGCACGGGTAGCAGTTTGATGTTGCGCAGCAGGTCACCGGTCGTGGTGTTGATCAGCGCCACCGCCTTGGCACACTGCGTGACGCGGTGCGGATATCGCTCAGACCACGAGCTGATCGCGATGCCGCCCATCGAGTGACCCGCAATGACGGCCCGCTCCCCTGGTTCCAACGTCGCGTCGAGCACGGCGTCCAGATCGGCGGCCAGATGGCCCAGGCTGTAGCCGCCCGGGTGCGCGGGCACCGAACTACGGCCGTGGCCACGGTGGTCATATGCGATTACCCGGTAGTGCTCGGCCAGGTCAGCGATCTGATAGGCCCAGACCCGCAGTGCGCAGGTGATGCCGTGCGCAAGCACGATCGGGGGGCCGTCCGGCGGGCCGAACACCTCGGCGTGAAGTCGCACGCCGTCCTTGGATCGCACATCCACGACCCGCCCGTGGGGCAGGGCCTGGGCGGGGGCGAATGCGCCCCGAACTCGGGTGCTAGCGCCTCGTGCCATCCGCGCTCCTGTGCAGTCGCTGGGGCGGCCACTCTGCCGCCAAGCTGACTGTACCGCCGCGTACCGCCCCCGAGTGCTGACTACGCTGCAGTGATATCGATTTGCGACAACGTCAGGGAGGCCGTGATGCGTGCGATACAGATAGCCGAACTCGAGGGACCGCAGGCCGCGGCGGTGGTGGAGATCGACGAACCCCCCAGCGCTGACGGCACCGTCGTGGTCGACGTACATGCCGCCGGGGTGGCTTTTCCCGATGCGCTACAGTCCCGCGGGCTCTATCAGTACAAGCCGACCCTGCCCTACACCCCAGGCGCGGAGATCGCGGGGGTCGTCCGCAGCGCACCCGACGACGCACACGTTGCGCCCGGCGACCGGGTGGCTGGGCTGACGATGCTGTGCGGAGCGATGGCTGAGGTTGTTGCACTGCGTCCTGAGAACCTCTTCAAGCTGCCGGATTCGGTGTCGTTCGAGTCGGGCGCTGGACTGCTATTCAACGATCTGACAGTGCACTTCGCACTGCGGAACCGCGGCCGACTCCAGGACGGTGAGACGGTGCTCGTCCACGGCGCCGCCGGTGGTGTCGGAACCTCCACCCTGAGGTTAGCGCTCCCGTTGGGCGCGTCCCGGGTGATCGCCGTGGTCAGCAGCGAGAGCAAGGTCGCCGTCGCTCGGGCGGCCGGAGCAACCGACGTGGTACTGGCCGACGGGTTCAAGGATGGGGTGAAGGCGCTGACCGATGGCCGCGGCGTGGACATCATCGTCGACCCGGTCGGCGGCGATAGATTCACCGATTCGCTGCGTTCGCTGGCCCCCGGCGGTCGGTTGCTCGTCATCGGGTTCACCGGTGGTGAGATTCCTACGATCAAGGTGAACCGGCTGTTGCTCAACAACATCGATGCCGTCGGGGTCAGCTGGGGCTCCTGGACCCTGAGCCACCCCGGCTACCTGCAGGAGCAATGGGCCGAGTTGAAACCGCTGTTGGCATCCGGTGCGGTGCCGGCGCCCGAACCGGTTGTGTATCCACTCGAGCGGGCGGGCGAGGCGATCGCCTCCCTGGAGGATCGGTCCGCCAAAGGCAAAGTCGTCGTCTCGCTGCGTTGATCGCTGCGTGGGGTATTTGCGTCACCGCACGATATATTTTGGTGTTCGACACCGAACGACGATTCGAGTGCATTGACAGGTGGAGGTGAGCCTTCTGGTGGACAGGTTCCCCGATACAGCGACGCTTGAGACCGCGTTGAGCATCGCTTCACATGCGCCTTCAGTCCGGAATTTGCCGCCCGGGCGTTGGCGGGTCGGTCGTGACGGCATAGGCCTCTACGTTGACCCGAGTCGCCAACTCGGAGACACCGAATCCGACCGGCGTGACGCCCTTCTCAGCTGTGGCGCCGTGCTGATCACTGCGTCGTGGCGCTGGCCGCAGCGGTTTGGCAAGCCCGGGTCCGCCGATTCCCCGATCCCGAGGACGCCAGCCATTTGGCGTTGATCGAATTGGTGGAGCTTCCTCCTAACCCCGTCAGCATGGAATTGGCCACCGCCATCCCTCGACACAGGGCTGACCGCCGCCGCTACAGCACGCGGTCGATCCCGGCCGGCACACTAGAGTCGTTCTACATCCGCGCCGCGCGGTCCAAAGTGACGCTGGGCGTAGTTTCCAAAATCCGATGGGCCCGACTCGACGAAGGCGACGTCACGCTTCAGTACGGCGGCACAGCTGGCAGCGCAAGCGGCCCGCACGCCGACGATGCCGCGATGTTGGTGCTGGGCACGTATGCCGATAACGACCTCATGCGGCTACGGACCGGTGAGACGTTGAGCCAAATAGTCTGTCGGCCACGGCTATGGGATTGGCCACATGCCCACTGACGGAGCCGTTGCGCAACACCCGCAATCGTCTGACGCTGGCCTGCGAGGTGTTTGATGAGGAGAATTTCCCCCAAACGCTGATCCGTCTGGGCTGGCCGCCCTCCAACGGCGACCCTCTGGCGCCTGTCGAGCGGCGCACGGTCCGCGAGGCCACCACTTGGGACCAAGACAACCGCCACTCGCCTTGACGCTTAAACGCCCGGTTCTTTGAAACTGGAATCGAGGATGCTCAGTTGTCCGGTTGCGGCGCGCCGCCAATCGCGTCTTCTCGCTGTGTTTCCCCACCTTGGGGCCAAGGTTCCCTGAGAGGAATATCACAAGACAAATCTCCGATTATCACAAAGTACGCCACCAATCTAGAGCTCGCTGGACTGCTGCCCTAAAGACAGACGATATTCAAGCGCCGTGACCGAGCCCCGCTCTAGGTGATCCACTCCGGTTGCTTCTCGACGTCGACCGCGGCGAAGTCCTTGTGGCCCAAGCCGGCCAGTGTGCCGCCATCAACCACAAACTCCGAGCCCGTAGAGAAGCTCGACTCGTCGCTGGCCAGGTACACCACCAGATTGCTGACCTCCTTCGGCTGCGCGATACGCCCCAGCGCGCTTTGGAAGATATCCTCAGGAACCCAATCAGCCACCATCGGTGTCTTCACCAGACCAGGGTGGATGGAGTTCACCCGAATCCCGAACTGCCCCAACTCCACGGCGGTGGATTTCGTGAGGCCACGGACTGCGAACTTCGTCGCGGTGTAGCCGTGGCTGGCCACAGTGCCGGCCATACCTTCGATCGAGGAGATATTGATGATCGACCCTTCACCGGCCTTCTTCATCTCCGGCACCACGGCGCGGATTCCCAGAAATACACCGGTGAGGTTGATGTCGAGAATACGATGCCATTCCGAGAGCTCGAAATCCTCCACCGTGCCGATGTTAAGGATTCCGGCATTGTTGACCAGCACGTCGACCCCGCCGAACTCGCCAAGTGTGCTGGCCACCGCCCCGTCCCAGTCTTCGGTGCGGGTCACATCGAGATGGACATAGCGGGCACCGTCACCAAGTTCGGTGGCCAGCGCTTCGCCTTCGGTGTCAAGAATGTCGCCGCACACCACTCGCGCGCCGTGGGCGATCATCTCTCGCGCATGCGATGCGCCCATCCCCCGAGCTGCGCCACTGATGAGAGCGACCTTGCCGGCCAACCGTCCAGACATGAGTTCTCCTGTCGTCATGAGATTTTCAGATCGTAATCGCCGGGGTTCGGGCTTTGCGTCCACTTCCAGTAGTCGACGATGCGCCAGGCGAACAGCGTTGGCAGTTCGCCCGCCGAGTTTTTGTAGTAGCTGCTGGTGACGGCCGGGTGAGAGTAGACCATCGTCTTCAAGCGGGCCTGACTGCGGCGATCGTAGTCGGCGCACACCTCGGCCTTCGGCGTCGCCGAGGATGCTCCGGAGGCGAGCACCATATCGATACACCCGAGCACATAGCGCATCTGGCACTCGGAGTTGTAGATCAGGCTGGCGCCATTGACGGCGTTGGTGCCTGGTCCGAACACGCAATAGAGGTTCGGGAAATCTGTGACCGTCACCCCCAAGTAGGCATAGGCGGCATCACCCCAGGCTTCGTTCAACCCAATTCCGTTGACCCCGCGTACATCGATGGGACCGAGCTGGTGATTAACATCGAAACCGGTGGCCCACAACAGAACATCGGCTGGTCGATATACGCCGTTCACGTCGGTGACACCGTGCGCAGTAATCTCGGCGATGCCATCGGAGATCACTTCGACGTCGTCGCGCTGCAAGGTGATCAGCCACGTACCGTTGTCCTGCAGAGTGCGCTTGCCCATCGGTGGATGCGTCGGCGTCACCTTGGCTAGCAGTTCCTCGTCGGTGGTGAACGCCCGCATCCAGGCGACGAACATCTCGCGGATCGCCTGATTTCCGGCACTGACCGATAGCCCCCCGTTGTCCCACTCAGGGTCAATCGTGATCTGCTCGTCGAGCGCGTCGGCGATCGGCCACCATGTCACGAACCGCAGCCATCGCCCGTAGTACGGCAGATGGCGGGTGGCCCATCGTGCCCCCGAGCCAACCGCCGCGTGATAGTTGACGTTGGGTGCCATCCACTGCGCGGTGCGTTGGTAGACGTCGACGTGCGCCGCGGTGTCGGCTATCGCCGGTACGAGTTGAAATCCGCTAGCACCCGCTCCGATGACGGCGACGTTCTTATCGGCCAGGTCGACGGCGTCGTCCCAGTCCGCCGTGTGAAACGATGGGCCGTCGAAATCCTTGGCACCCTCGATATCCGGGATCACCGGATTGCTGAACTGGCCGACCGCGCAGATCAGTCCGCGGGCGGTCAGCGTCTCGGAGTCGCTGTCTGTGGAGTCTGTGGGCCGGATCTTTACCTGCCACGCGGAGGTCGACTCGTCCCAGGTGGCGCCACTGACCACGGTGTCGAATCGGACATGATCGGCGATCTCGTAGCGCGCCATCACGTCCTTGAGGTACCCCAGGATCTCGGGTTGTGTTGCGTAGTGATGCTCCCAGTGGTCGGTGGGCTCAAACGAATACGTGTAGTACTGGCTGGCGATGTCAACACGGCATCCCGGGTAACGATTGGCCAGCCAGGTGCCGCCCACCCCCGATTGCTTCTCGACGATGATGAACGGGATACCAGCTTCTTTGAGCTTGATTCCCGCCAGTAACCCGGACTCTCCGCAACCGATGACGATCACCGGGAAGCCGGCGCGCTGCTCAGCAGTCGAGGTCAGTAACGGGCCGTTCTGATCGACGTCGGTGAGGCGTAGATCGGCGGCGATGTAGTCGATGAACTCGTCAGTGACCTGGCCGGCAGTTACGACGTTCAACATCTCCCGCAGTTGGCGCTCGTCGGGGATGAACGGCGGCGGGCACCCTCTGTCACGGTAGTCACGGATGACCTCGAAGGCTCGCTCGCGCACGGCCTGCTTGTCTGGTTCGCTCATCCCGCCCTGTAGATCCAACGCGATGAGCATGAAGGGACCGGGCAGTTCGTCGAGGATGCCGACATCGCCGGTCATGTGCACCATCGACATCAGCAACGCCGGCACGCTGGCCTCGTCGATTGCCGCGCGGATTACGTCGTCGGCATCGTCGAACGGCAGACCCGTCAGCCGTGCAAGTTCCCGGTCGCGCACCACGGCACCGGTGACATGAGGCATGCAGCTCACCATACAGATCGCCGTAGGTGGATGATCAAACCTCGGCCCCGTCGCGCCGACTCAGGAAATCCAGGACAGCATCGGCGAATAGGTCATTGCGGTCGCCGGCCACCATGTGCCCGGCACCCTCGACGTCGACGAACTCGATCTGCGGAAAACGCGCGAGGAATTCCGTGGCCCGCTCGCGGCTAACGAGGTCGCTCACCTGTCCACGCACCAGCAGCATGGGGATACCGTCGGTGATGATCGCGGCCACCGCCGCATGCAGTCGATCAACATCGGTCGCCTCGATAGGCGGCATCGCGGCTGTGCCGTCGATGAACTGCGGGTCCCAATGCCAATACCAGCGACCTCCCCTGCGGCGCAGGTTGTTTCGCAGGCCATCGAAATCCACGGGGCGTGGTCGGTGTGGGTTGAATTCCGCGATCAAGTCGGCGACCTCGTCGAGCGAACCGAACCCGTCGACCATCTTGTCGGCCATGAAGGCATGTATCCGTTCCGCACCCGACGGATCCATGTCCGGCACGATGTCAACGAGCACGATGGCCGCAACGATCCCGCGGGCCAACTCGCCCGCCAACAGCATCGATGTGAGCCCACCCAGCGAGGCCCCGACCAGCACCGGGTTTGGCGGCAGTTGATTGAGGATCTCCCGGACGTCGGCGGCGAAGCTAGACACCCGGTAGTCACCGCGGGCCGACCAGTCCGATTCCCCGTGCCCCCGCATATCCACGGCGACCGATTGCCACCCACGTTCGGCCACCGCTGCGGCCGCTCTGGCCCAGGAGCGACGAGTCTGTCCGCCGCCGTGCAAGAACACGACCGCTCGGGCACCGGGATCGCCCTGCCGGTCGGCGGCGATGCGCACGCCTTCGTGACCGTCGGTGAGGAACTGCTGCGGCATCGATGGCACAGACGTCATCCTCGGATGGTAGAAGCTGCATTGTCCAGACCAGCGCGAGGCCGGCCCGTCGCCCGAGCGCGTGTTCACTCTCGCCGCCGCGAGGGTAAGCAATACTGAGCTGATGAACGATCTTGCCGGCAGAGGTGTTCTAGTGACCGGTGCCGCTTCGGGTATCGGCCTGGCCACGGTCAATCGACTCCTCGCCGAGGGTGCCACCGTGGTCGGTGTCGATGTTGCTCGCGAAGCGCCACAGGGTCCTTTGGCAGATTTCGAGTACCGCGGGGCCGATGTGCTCGACGCCGCGGCCGTCGAGCAGGCAGTAGCAGCGACAGTCACGGCGGCAGGCCGGCTCGACGGCGTGGTCCATTCGGCGGGCGTGGGTGGCGGTGGCCCGATCCACCTGCTGCCTGACGAAGAATGGGACCGCGTACTCGACCGCAAGATTCGGCTGACACACCGATGCGGGAGACGTAATCACCATGCTCTGGCCCTACCAAACACACGAAGTCAGCACCGAGCTCGACGAGAAGCGCGGCATCCAGGTTACAGACATGCGACCACGGCGCCGGAAACTACGGCAGACGGTGACCAGCTCTAACCTCACGCTGGCCTTGCTCTTACTCGCCGCCCTATTCGCCGCCGCCGCGCTCCTGCTAGCTGCAGCACCGACCGCTAGTGCCGGCCCCAGCCTTCAAGAAGTCTGCACCGGCAAAAACTGGCCGCCGGCCAGTTCGCTCATGACCGCGGTCTGCGACACCATCACCACGCACCCCGAAGGCCCGTGCGAGGACCGGCCCTGGACGGGCTGGGACTGCCGAACCCTGGGCGATCGCCAGTGCGGTGGAGCCCTCGGTCGCAGGGGCGTCCTCAGGTGACGTCGGCGGCCGGTGCGCTGCCGAGTCGCAGCGGATCGATCCGTACGGGCGGGCGTGGGCGTGCCGTACGGCGAATGGTTGGGGCCAGCTGTACGGCGGGTGGTTGGCGGGCCCGCCCGTACGGTGCCTCCGACGCACCCCCGTCGCCCACGCCCGATACGGCAAATCCTAACGACAATGCAAACCAATGTCGACAAGGGCTA
>DAOUYK010000148.1 GCA_030666145.1 Mycolicibacterium sp.
CGAAGACGACTTCGTCACGAAGTGGGATCTTGCGGTCAAGATCGGCGGACACCTCAAGGAGCCCCTCGATCCCCTCATGAGCCGGCTGGAGATGCGACGCATGTCGTATGTCCAGCGCATGTCGAAGTACCTCGGCAACCAGCTGTGGGACAGCATCGGGCGTCCGGAGGTCGATCCCGATCGGTTCGCGGTCGTGATCGGCACCGGGCTCGATGGCGGCGAGAAGATCGTCGAGATGTATGACGCGATGAACGAGGGCGGGCCGCGCAAGGTGTCCCCGCTGGCAGTTCAAATGGTGATGCCGAACGGGGCGGCCGCAGTCGTCGGCCTAGAGTTGGGCGCCCGCGCTGGGGTCATCACACCGGTGTCGGCCTGCTCATCGGGGTCCGAGGGCATTGCCCACGCCTGGCGTCAAATCGTCATGGGCGACGCCGACATCGCTGTGTGCGGCGGCGTCGAAGGCGGCATCGAAGCACTGCCCATCGCAGCGTTCTCGATGATGCGTGCAATGTCGACCCGCAACGAAGATCCAGCAGCCGCGTCGCGGCCGTTCGACAAGGACCGTGACGGGTTCGTCTTCGGCGAAGCCGGCGCGCTCATGGTCATCGAGACCGAGGAGCACGCTAAGGCCCGTGGCGCCAAGCCATTGGCCCGGCTGATGGGCGCAGGCATCACCTCAGATGCGTTTCACATGGTGGCCCCCGCATCGGACGGCCTTCGCGCCGGCCAGGCGATGAAACGGGCGATGGAGACGGCGGGCCTGTCGCCGGCGGACATCCAGCACGTCAATGCGCACGCCACATCGACCTCGATTGGCGACACTGCCGAGGCCAACGCCATCCGGGTCGCCGGCGTTGAGCACGCCGCGGTCTATGCGCCGAAGTCAGCATTGGGACACTCGATCGGCGCCGTCGGCGCACTTGAGTCCATCCTCACGGTGCTGGCGCTGCGGAACGGGGTCATCCCGCCCACGCTGAACTACCAGACACCCGATCCCGAGATCGATCTCGATGTCGTCGCAGATGAGCCTCGATATGGCGATTACCAGTACGCCATCAATAACTCGTTCGGCTTCGGCGGCCACAATGTGGCTCTCACGTTTGGCCGGTACTAGACGGCAGTAACTCAGGAAAGGGCAAGCGGCTCAGTCATGGCAACGCCGACAACAGGTGACGGACTTCCGCACGTCGTCGTCACCGGCTTCGCAATGAGCACAAGCGTGGCCACCGACGCCGAATCGACTTGGAAGGCGCTCCTGGACTCCCAAAGTGGCATCCGCACTCTCGAGGATGCCTTCATCGAGGAGTTCGCCCTTCCGGTCCGCATCGGCGGCCACCTGCTGGAAGACTTCGAATCGGAGCTGACCAAAGTCGAGAACCGGCGGATGTCCTACATCCAGAAGATGGCCACCGTGGTCGGCCGGCGTGCCTGGGACGCAGCGGGCGCACCGGAGGTCGACAACAATCGGCTGTTGGTTTCGATCGGTACCGGGCTCGGCGGCGCCGAAGCTCTGGTGTTCGCCTATGACGGTATGCGAGAACGTGGCATACGGGCCGTTTCGCCCCTAGCAGTCCAGATGTTCATGCCGAACGGGCCCTCAGCAGTCGTCGGGCTCGAACGCCACGCCAGGGCCGGCGTACTCACCCCGGTCTCGGCCTGCGCGTCCGGCTCCGAGGCTATCGCCCAGGCGTGGCGCCATATCGTGCTCGGCGAGGCCGACATCGCGATCTGTGGAGGCGTCGAACAGCGCATCGAGGCCGTACCGATCGCCGCCTTCGCCCAGATGCGCATAGTCATGTCGACCACGAACAACGACCCCGCCGGCGCATGCCGCCCGTTCGACCGGGACCGCAATGGGTTCGTCTTCGGCGAAGCCGGCGCGCTCATGGTGATCGAGAGCGAGGAACACGCCAAAGCGCGGGGGGCTGAAATTCTCGGCCGATTGATGGGCGCCAGCGTCACCTCGGACGGCTTCCACATGGTGGCCCCTGGCCCCAACGGCGAGCGCGCCGGCCACGCGATTAGCCGTGCCATCCAGCTAGCAGGTCTGAAACCCACCGACATTGATCACGTGAACGCGCACGCCACCGGTACCAGCGTCGGAGACGTCGCCGAGGGCAAAGCGATCAACAACGCGATGGGCGGTCACCACCCCAGCGTTTACGCCCCGAAGGCTGCGCTAGGCCATTCGGTAGGCGCGGTCGGTGCGGTCGAATCGATCTTGACCCTGATGACATTGCGCGATGGTGTCGTGCCGCCGACCTTGAACCTTGAAAATCTCGATCCCGAGATCGATCTCGACGTGGTGGCCGGGCAACCGCGCACCGGAGAGCTCCGGTACGCAATCAACAATTCGTTCGGATTCGGCGGGCACAATGTCGCACTCGCCTTCGGCAGGTACTGAAACGGCAGGAGAACACATGACGACGATTGAGGATGGGCCGGCCCCCGACGCACTGAACGAATCACTGGATCCGCGTGACCCGCTGCTGCGTCTTTCGGCTTTCTTCGACGACGGCACCGTCGAGCTGCTTCACGAACGTGACCGCTCCGGGATCCTGGCCGCGGCCGGCGCCGTCAACGGTATGCGCACCATCGCATTCTGCACCGACGGCACCGTCATGGGGGGCGCCATGGGAGTGGAAGGCTGCAAGCACATCGTCGATGCCTACGACCTCGCAATCGAGGAGCGGAGCCCGATCGTCGGGATCTGGCACTCCGGTGGCGCCAGGCTGGCCGAGGGGGTCAAGGCCCTGCACGCCGTGGGCCTCGTGTTCGAGGCGATGATCCGGGCGTCCGGGCATGTGCCGCAGATCTCTGTCGTGGTCGGCTTCGCCGCCGGCGGCGCGGCCTATGGCCCGGCACTGACCGATGTGGTGATCATGGCGCCCGAGGGCCGGGTGTTCGTCACTGGTCCCGACGTGGTGCGCAGCGTGACCGGCGAGGATGTCGACATGGCCAGCCTCGGCGGCCCGGACACCCATCACAAGAAGTCCGGCGTCTGCCACATCGTCGCCGGCGACGAACTGGACGCCTACGCCCGCGGCCGCCGCCTCGTCGGATACTTCTGCCAGCAGGGCCACTTCGACCGCAGCAAGGCCGAGGCCGGCGATACCGACCTCAAGGCACTGCTGCCTGATTCATCCCGGCGTGCCTACGACGTGCACCCGCTGGTCGAGGCGTTGTTGGATGGCGATGCGCCGTTCGAGGAGTTCCAGGCCAAATGGGCCCCGTCGATGGTGGTCGGCCTGGGTCGCCTGTCGGGCCGCACGGTCGGCGTACTGGCCAACAACCCGCTGCGCCTCGGCGGCTGCCTGAACTCCGAGAGCGCCGAGAAGGCCGCCCGGTTCGTTCGGTTGTGTGATGCCTTCGGCATTCCGTTGGTCGTTGTTGTGGATGTGCCAGGCTATCTTCCTGGCGTCGACCAGGAGTGGGGCGGCGTAGTACGTCGTGGCGCCAAACTGCTACACGCGTTCGGCGAGTCCTCGGTCCCGCGCGTCACGCTGGTCACGCGCAAGATCTACGGCGGTGCCTACATCGCGATGAACTCGCGCTCACTGAACGCCACGAAGGTGTTCGCGTGGCCCGATGCCGAGGTAGCCGTCATGGGCGCTAAAGCGGCGGTCGGCATCCTGCACAAGAAGAAGCTGGCCGCTGCAGAGCCCGACGAACGGGAGACACTGCACGAAGAGCTAGCCATCGAACACGAGAAGCTCGCCGGCGGTGTTGACTCGGCGATTGATATCGGCGTGGTGGACGCGAAGATCGACCCGGAACACACCCGTAGCGTGCTGACCGAGGCGCTGGCCGAGGCGCCCGCACGCCGCGGCCGCCACAAGAACATCCCGCTTTAACGGCAGGGACGCCGGGGGCCGCCTCAGTGGGCGGTAGATAGCAGTTCGGCAGCGGCGGCCTCTGCCCGCGCGCGGTCCTCGGCGACAAGTCCGATGCGGGTGCGTCGGTCAAGGATGTCGTCAGCTGTGAACGCACCCTCGTGGGTGACCGCGTATTCGAATTCCGCTCGGGTGACGTCGATTCCGTCGGCAACCTGATCGGTGGGCCGATCGCAGCCCGCCCGCGCGATCACATTGGGCGCCTCGGCACCGTACCGCGCCACCATCGAGCCCGGCAGTTCAGCCAGTGAGCGAAGTTCCGAAACAGGATTCGATGGTGCCCCCACTAGCGGGAGGTTGCGGGTCCGACATGCGCCCGCGGTCAGCCCGCGCAGCGTAGCTGCACGGTCGACGACGTCCTCGGCCATGTAGCGGTACTCGGTGAGTTTGCCGCCGATGACGCTGATGACGCCGCTCGGGGACTCCACGACCGCGTGGTCACGGGAAACGTCGGATGTGCGCCCTGCCCCGGTGTCGATCAGTGGCCGTAGGCCGGCGTAGGCACCGATGACATCCTCCTGGCCAAGGGATGTGTCCAACGCGGTGTTGACGGTGTCGAGCAGGAACGAGACCTCCGAGGGGGTTGGCTCCGGGACGTCTGGAATCGGCCCGGGGGCGTCCTCGTCGGTCAGCCCCAGATACACCCGTCCGAGCTGTTCGGGCATCGCGAACACGAACCTGTTGATCTCACCGGGGATCGGGACAGTCAGTGCCGCAGTGAGGTTGCCGAACGTTGTGGCGTCGAACACCAGATGGGTTCCGCGGCTGGGCCGCAGCCGGATGGAGTCATCGACCTCACCGGCCCACACTCCCGCGGCGTTGACCACTGCGCGTGCTGCGACATCCATGGACTCGCCGGTCAGCGTGTCGGTCAGGGTCACTGACGTGCGCGTCGCGTTCGATGCCGCGACGCGGGTGAGAATTCGGGCCCCGTGCTGCGCGGCGGTACGGGCCACCGCTGTTACCAGCCGCGCGTCGTCGATGAGCTGTCCGTCGTAGGCCAGCAGGGCCCCGTCGAGGCCGATGTGGCGCACGGTCGGCGCCAGCACGACGGCCTGCCGTGCGTCGATGCGGCGGGACCTGGGCAGCGTGGACGCCGACGTGCCCGCCAGTTTGCGTAGCCCGTCTCCCGCTGCGAACCCGATCCGCACCAGCCCCCGGGACACGCGGGACATCTCGGGCAGCAGCGGAACGAGCTGCGGCATCGCACTCACCAAGTGCGGCGCGTTGCGGGACATCAGAATTTCGCGTTCGATGGCGCTGCGGCGGGCGATGCCGACGTTGCCGGTGGCCAGGTACCGCAGCCCGCCGTGGATCAGCTTCGAGCTCCAACGGCTGGTGCCGAAGGCCAGATCGTGCTTTTCCACCAACGCGACCGACAGTCCCCGGGTCACAGCGTCCAGCGCGATCCCGGCGCCAGTGATGCCACCACCGATCACAATGAGGTCGACGGTTGGACCGTCGGCAAGCCCGAGGAGTTCGTTCGCTCGCCGCGATGCGTTCAAAGCCGTTGAACCGTTCATGGTTTCAGATATCCGTTCAGCGAGTAGGCCAGTTCGACGTTGAGAGCCTCACGGTCGAGGAGCGCTTCGACCATCTGCGCCGACTGGATGGTTGACTGCGTGATTAGCAGGCACATGGCCCCCATCTGGCGGGGGTCTCCCGGCCGCACGCTACCGTCATCCTGCGCCGCCATGATTGACTCGGCGAGTGCTTCGACCAGGATCTTCTGGCTGCTGCCCAGCCGTTCGGCGATGTACACCATGGCCAGGTTCGGCGCGTTGACGATGACCGGTATCACGACCTCGTCATTGCGCAGGTGCTCGGCTACGGCAACCACGCGTTCGACCAGCGCCTCGCGCCCGACGCCGCGGTCGGAGGTCGAGTCGAGCACGTCGGCGATACGAACGGTCAGGAGTTCGGCGATGACCCATTGGATGTCGGGCCACCGCCGGTAGATGGTCGGACGGCTAACCCCCGCACGCCGCGCGATCTCAGTCATCGTCGTCCGCTCGACACCGTAGGCGAGGATGCACTCTGCAGCAGCGTCGAGGACTTTCTCCTCCACGCTGGATTCGGAGTTACGGATTGACATGATCTGTAATACTGTAACTCATGACCGCTGCTGAAGCCCAGCCCGCCGACCCGCCGATGCAATGGAACGCCTGGGGGGACCCCGCTGCTGCCAAACCCCTATCCCCCGGCATCCGCACCCTGCTCAGCCAGGCCCTCGGTATCGACGGGCAGGGGCCCGACCAGCCCGGCGCCGATCAGGTTCAGCTTCGACCCTCAACCCTGTCGCAGGCCGATCGCGAAGTCCTGAGCTCGATCGTCGGCGCCGCGAACATCACTTTCGAGGATCGCGCCCGGCTGCTCCGCGCAGGCGGCAAGTCGACACTTGATCTGCTGCGCCGCCGAGACTTTGGTGTCCAGGACGCTCCGGATGCGGTACTGCTGCCCAAGAATGAAGAAGAGGTAGCCGAGGTCCTCAAGTACTGCACCGAGCAGGGCATCGCTGTCGTGCCGTTCGGGGGCGGCACCAGCGTCGTCGGCGGGCTGGATCCAGACCGTGGCGACTTCAACGCGGTGGTCTCGCTGGATCTGTGCCGGCTCAACGAGTTGCACGCCCTCGACGAGGTTTCCTGGGAGGCCGAGTTGGGCGCCGGCCTTAGCGGGCCGGAGGCCGAACGGCTGCTCAGCGCACACGGCTTCTCCCTCGGTCATTTTCCTCAGAGCTACTTGTTCGCCACCATCGGTGGATTCGCCGCGACGCGCTCATCCGGTCAGGACTCCGCGGGGTACGGCCGGTTCAACGACATGGTCCGCGGCCTGCGGGCCGTCACCCCGGCGGGCATCCTCGACCTTGGGCGAGCCCCGGAGTCCGCGGCCGGACCCGACCTGCGCCAGTTACTCATGGGCTCGGAGGGCACCTTGGGGATCATCACCCGAGTGCGGGTTCACATCCATCCGATCCCGGCGGCCACCCGCTACGAGGCGTGGTCATTTCCCGACTTCGCCACCGGCGCCGACGCTCTTCGGGCGGTCGTTCAAACCGGCACCGGGCCCACCGTGATCCGGCTGTCCGACGAAACCGAGACCGGCGTGAACCTCGCGACCACCGAGAGCATCGGCGAGCAGCAGGTGACCGGAGGCTGCCTGGCGATCACGGTGTTCGAAGGCACCGAAGCGCATGTGGCAAGCCGCCACTCTGAGACACGGGCGCTGCTGGAGGCTAGCGGCGGCACATCGCTGGGCGAGGAGCCGGCACGCGCCTGGGAGCACGGCCGTTTCAACGCGCCGTATCTGCGCGACTCGCTGCTATCGGCCGGAGCGCTGTGCGAAACCTTGGAGACCGCGACGAACTGGTCGAACGTACCCACCCTGAAGGCCGCGGTCACCGAGGCGCTCACCGGCGCACTCGCCGACTCGGGCACACAGGCGTTGGTGTTGTGTCACATTTCGCATGTGTATCCCACCGGGGCATCGCTGTACTTCACCGTCGTGGCCGCCCAGCGGGGCAACCCGATCGAGCAATGGCGCACTGCCAAGAGCGCTGCCTCAGATGCGATGGTGCGGGTCGGGGCCACCATCACCCACCATCATGCCGTCGGTACCGACCATTTGCCATGGATGCGCAACGAGATTGGCGACGTCGGTGTTCTGATACTGCGGGCTGCCAAAGCGGCACTCGATCCGGCCGGAATCCTCAACCCATGCAAGTTGATTCCGTGACCGAGCGGGCTCGTGTCACCGTACTGACCAACCCCGCTTCTGGGCACGGCAGCGCGCCACACGCAGCCGAGCGCGCCATAGCGCAGTTGCACCGACGCGGCCTCGACGTCGTTGCCATCGCGGGCAGAGACGCCGAGCACGCGCGACAGCTGGTCGATGGTGCCCTCGAGCGCGGGATGGACGCGCTGGTCGTTGTCGGCGGGGACGGCATCATCTCATTGGCCCTGCAGGTGCTCGCGCAAACTGACATACCGCTGGCCATCGTCCCGGCGGGTACGGGTAACGACCATGCGCGGGAGTTCCGAATTCCCGGCAAGGATCCCGAAGCCGCGGCCGACGTAGTCATCGACGGGGTCGTCGGCACGGTAGATCTGGGCCGCGTCAGGGGTGCCGACGGTACCGAGAAGTGGTTCGGCACCGTGATGGCCGCCGGATTCGATTCGCTGGTCACCGACAGGACGAACCGGATGCGCTGGCCACACGGTCGCATGCGCTACAACCTCGCGATCGTGGCCGAACTCTCCAAGCTCAGGCTCCTTCCGTTCCGCCTGTCGTTCGACGGCGGGGAAGAGCTGGAGATCGACCTCACCCTGGCTGCGTTCGGCAACACTCGCAGCTACGGCGGCGGGATGCTGATATGTCCGGATGCCAACCCATCTGACGGGATGCTCGATGTGACAATGGTGGCCTCCGCGTCGCGCACTCGGCTCATCCGTTTGTTTCCCCGGCTGTTCACTGGCAAGCACGTCCACCGCGACGAGGTGCAGACTGCGCGGGCGCAGACGATCACCGTCGACTCGCCAGGGATCGCGGCTTACGCCGACGGCGAGTACGTCTGCCCGCTGCCGGTCGAAGTGTC
>DAOUYK010000088.1 GCA_030666145.1 Mycolicibacterium sp.
ATTGCCGGTGCGGGCGTACTCGAATCCAGAGCGCAGACCGCCAACACCGTCCTGGGCGAATGTCGAGCTGGCATAGATGGGCGCATTGACCACACCGGTGGCAGGGTCAGGCCGATAACCGGCGTGAATAGCCTTTGTCGCCGAACCGTAGATTCGGTAGTGGTCAGCTGATCTGGACCCCCGAGTAGCATCGCTCATGATCGATCAGGGTAGCGGTGTGGAAGTGGCGCATGTCCACCTCCGGGGCCACAACCATCGACACCTTGCTCGACCTTGACTCCTAGGTGCACCGGTTAGTAATCGGAGAGGCGCTGACGGGCGTCAGCGCCTCTTCGATGAGCTTGTACCTCTACTGCTGACATTGCCCCGGGCCAGGCCCCGGCGGTGCTGATTGCGGGTCGAGCGGTACACACACCGTGGTCATGATCTTGTCGGCCAGCGTCTGCCGCTTGGCGTCCCACAGCGGGAACAGATAGCCGATATAGCAGATGATGGCGTCCACGACATGGGCAAGCTGGCGCACGACCGAAAGGCCGAAACCAATAGGCTGCCAAGTCTTCTCGCTGACCACCTTGAACTTCATCACCGACTTACCGATGCTTGAGCCCGTGGTGCCCTGCCGGTAGCCGTAATTCCACACAATGTAGGCCAGTGCCACCACCGAGCCCAGGAAGGCCACCAGCAACCCGATGATCGAGTAGCTCGACGTGCACGCCACGCCGCCGCCATAGTTGACGCAGTCGTTGTCGCCGGTAAGGATCGCGATGCCCTGCGCAATTCCCACAACGATGATCGCCGGGATCGAGTCGATGAACCAGGCGGCCACGCGGGTGATCCACGGTGTGTAGGACTCCTGGGGCAACGCCGGGGCGGGCGCATAGCCCGGGGACTGCTGCGGCGGAGGGAAGCCACCCTGTGGCGGGTAGTTGCCTTGCGGCGGGGGGAAGCCGCCTGGCGGCGGCGGATAGCCCCCCGGGGGGGGCGGCGGCTGTCCCTGCGGCTGTCCGCCCTGCGGTGGCGGGAACCCGCCCGGTGGTGGAAATCCCCCCGGAGGCGGTGGATTGTCTGGCATTGGTTCTCCTTATTCGTCTATATCTACAGCGGTACGCAGACCGTAGTCATGATCTTGTCGGCGATCGTCTGGCGCTTAGCATCCCACAGCGGGAACAGGTAGCCGATGTAGCAGATCGCACCGTCGATGATGTGGGCAAGTTGACGCACTATAGACAGCCCGAAACCAATGGGCTGCCACGTTTTTTCACTGACGACTTTGAACCTCATGATCGACTTGCCGATGCTGGAACCGGTAGTACCCTGCCGGTAACCGAAGTTCCACACGGCATAAACAATAATGACCAGGAAGGCTAGTACGAAGGCCACCTGGCCGAGCGCAGAAGCGCCGGATGCGCAGAACTCTAAATCGTATTCAGAAGAGTCGGTGATACACACCGTCTCCTGGGTGCCTACCAGGATGCCCCAGGCAATGCCTTCGATGATCGCCACGGGAATGAAATCGATCACCCAAGCGAGCACCCGGGTGAGCCACGGCGTGTACGACTCCTTGGGCAGGGCTGGACCCGGCACTCCCATCTGCGGCGGGAAACCACCTTGCGGGGCTGGGAAACCACCTTGCGGGGGCGGCGGGGGTGGATAACCGCCAGCCGGCGGTGGAGGCGGATAGTTGCCCGGGGGTGGCGGTTGGTCGGTCATAGACGCCTTCCAGTGCTGCATCTAACTGGGCACGAGCGTGCTTACCCTACCTGAGAAATGCCTAATAACAGCTTCCTCGCGAATGGGTTCGATCGCGGCTGAGCGAACGGTTAGCGCTGGCAAATTCTGTCGGGATTCGTCAGCGGTGGGCCGTACCGTCCGACAAGAACCCCAGAAGATCGTGACGGGTGAGGACACCGACCGGTTTGCCTTCCTCGACCACCATCACCGCGTCGCCTTCGCGCAGGGACTTGGCCGCGGTGCTCACCAGTTCGCCGGCGCCGAGCAACGGCAACGCCGAGCCCATGTGCTGGGCGACCGCGTCGGCGAGCTTGGCGCGACCCTCAAACACGGCTGACAAAAGCTCTCGCTCGGACACGCTGCCCGCCACCTCGCCGGCCATTACAGGTGGTTCCGCGCCGACTACGGGCAT
This sequence comes from Mycolicibacterium sp., assembly GCA_030666145.1. Classification (GTDB taxonomy): domain Bacteria; phylum Actinomycetota; class Actinomycetes; order Mycobacteriales; family Mycobacteriaceae; genus Mycobacterium. The sequence continues at coordinate 2,144 of DAOUYK010000088.1, forward strand.
CTGTGACACTCCGTACTCGCGCAAGATGCCGATTGCGTCACGCACCGTCTCGGACGGATGGGTGTGAACGAGATCAGGCAGGCCACCCGTCTTGCCGCGCAGCACATCAGCGACCGTCGATTCCGCTATCGAGCCGTCCAACCGACTGCGCAGGAAGCCGTAGGACGACATCCAATGGTCATTGAAGACTTTCGAGAGGTAACCACGTCCACCGTCTGGCAGCAGGACCACGACGAGAGCGTCCGGGCCGGCGCGCTCTGCGACTTTGATGGCCGCTACCGTGGCCATCCCGCATGATCCACCGACCAGCAGTGCCTCCTCGCGCGCCAACCGCCTGGTCATCTCGAAGGAATCGGCATCCGAGACCGCGATGATCTCATCAGGAACGTCGGGGTCGTAGGCCGACGGCCAGAAGTCCTCCCCCACCCCCTCGACCAGGTACGGGCGTCCGGTGCCGCCGGAGTACACCGAGCCCTCCGGGTCCACCCCGATTATCTTGACCTCTCCCCCGGAGACCTCCTTGAGGTACCGACCGGTGCCGGTGATGGTGCCCCCCGTGCCCACCCCCGCGACGAAGTGGGTGACTTTCCCGTCGGTGTCGGCCCATATCTCTGGTCCGGTCGTCTCGTAGTGGCTCGCGGGGCCCATCGGGTTGGAGTACTGGTCGGGCTTCCACGCGCCGTCGATCTCCTCCACGAGCCGGTTAGACACCCCGTAGTAGCTGTCGGGATGGTCCGGGGGTACCGCGGTGGGGCAAACGACGACGTCAGCGCCGTAGGCGCGCAGCACGTCCTGCTTATCTTCGCTGACCTTGTCGGGGCAGACGAAGATGCACCTGTATCCACGCTGCTGGGCAACCAGCGCAAGTCCGACGCCGGTATTGCCCGAGGTCGGTTCCACGATGGTGCCGCCCGGCCGCAGTGCGCCGCTGGCTTCGGCGGCATCGATCATCTTGACCGCGATGCGGTCTTTGGCGCTGCCACCGGGATTGAGGTATTCGATCTTGGCCGCAACGATGCCCGACCCCGGAGGGATCACTGCATTCAGCTGTACCAGTGGGGTATTGCCGATGAGCTCACTAACGTGCCGGGCGATCCGCATGGGTCCATGGTGTCAGGCCCGGCGCGCGACTACCAGATCGCGTCTCGGATGTACTCCCCGACCTGGCGAATGGACCGGCTGGCTTCTGACACCGCGGGCGCCCCCAGCTGGAAAACATGCATCTGACCAGGCCAGATATGCAGCTCGACCGGCACACCCGCGGCTGCCAGCAGACGGGCCGCCTTCCGTGCATCGCTAAGCAGAACTTCGGACCCGGAGACGTGGATAAGAGTGCGTGGCAGCCCGGGTTCAATGTGGTCGAGCGGCTCGTAGATCTCCTCAGGCCGGCCATGGACGACGTTGCGGCTCGCAGCTTCACCGATCAGCTCGACGAGTGCGTGGAAAGCCTTACGCGGGAACATCGAGTCGGTGCGAACATTCGGATGGTCGCCACGCGCCTCATTGTCGATCTCGAATAGCGGCGACATCGTTGCGATCGCGGCAGGCGATTCGCCTTCATAGCCGTTGATGCCCTCGACCAGGAGGCGCTGGGCAAGTGCCAGGGCCAGGTAGCCGCCCGCCGAATCGCCTGCCAACACGATCTGGTCGGGTTGGTAGCCCGTCTCACGAAGCCACTTGTAGGCGTCGAAGCAGTCGTCGAGTGCGGTACCGAGGGAGTGCTTGGGGATCATTCGGTAGTTGACGACCAGCACAGGGCTGTCCGCACACTTCGACAGCCCTGCCACCAGGCGGCCGTGGGTATTGACACCGCAAGTCAGAAATGCCCCACCGTGCAAATAGAGGACGACGCTGCGCTTACCGTCTGCTGGCAGCACACCGGCGGCACGCACGAGCTGGGCGGTGCAGTGCGGCAGCGAAATAGTGGCGCGCACAGTACCCGGAACAGGGCGCATGATCTTGGCGGCGATGTCCACCAGACCCCACGGCCACGGCAGCCTGGGAGCGTAGCTGCCTATGGCCAGCGTCGGCTTGATCGTCAGCATAGCGGCCAAGCCCATGACCCGGCCCGCAAGGCTCGGGCCATCCTCTAGGACCTCGACAGGGGCGCCGTCGCTGACCGGAAACCTACGGGTTTTATAGCCTCTACCTGGCCTGACACCTATATGTGCCGTACTGGGCACCTTGATCGGAGCCGTCATCGCCACCACTTCCTACAACGTCGTAGTCCGCAATAAGTCGATTTACTCAGACAACCTCTTAACTTAGCTTGCCATGAGTAATCTTTATCACAATTGGTAGAACCCATTTGGTACCGGAGTTGATACCCCACTGTGATCGCCCGCGCACGGCACCACGCCAGCAACTGCCCAACTCGGCTCTAAACTGGTGGCGTGGGCATCAATGCACCGCGTCGGTCGGCCATCGCCTTGGCCGCTGCGGCTACGCTCGCCTCGACTGGCTCCGCCTACGTCGGGGCCCGCAACCTGCTGAGTGGGCAGGTTGAGCAAGCGCGACGAGTCATACCCAAGGCGTGGGACACTCCCCCGCGCGCCGACGGTGTCTATTCACCGGGCGGCGGACCTGTCGAGCGCTGGCACCGCGAGGTGCCGTTCGATCTGCATCTGATGATCTTCGGCGATTCCACCGCCACCGGATACGGCTGCGCGAAGAGTGACGAAGTGCCTGGCGTGCTGCTGGCCAAGGGGTTGGCCCAAGCATCGGGCAAGCGGATTCGGCTGAGCACCAAGGCGATCGTCGGTGCGACCTCTAAGGGCCTGTCCGGTCAGATCGACGCCATGTTCGTCGCCGGCCCTCCTCCCGATGCGGCACTGATCATGATCGGGGCCAACGACATCACCAAACCCAACGGGATCGGCCCGTCCGCGCGCCGGCTCGGCCGGGCAGTGCAGCGGCTGAGGGCAGGCGGTGCAGTCGTCACCGTCGGCACGTGCCCGGATTTCGGCATCATCACCGCGATTCCGCAGCCACTGCGATGGGTGGCTCGAGGCCGCGGGCTTCGTCTGGCACGTGCGCAAGCGGCAGAGGTGCGGTCAGCCGGCGGGGTTCCCGTCCCGTTCTCCGATCTGTTGACACCGCTTTTTTTCAAGACGCCGGAGCTGTTGCTCTCGTCAGACATGTTCCATCCCTCAGCTGCGGGTTATGAATTGGCTGCCCTGCAGTTGCTGCCTGCACTGTGCGAAGAACTCGGCGAGTCGGTCCCCGAGATGCTCTCGGCACAGGCGTTGGAATCCAGGGCGGCTCGTCACGGATCGTTGCTTGCCTGGGTTAGTAGGCTGTGGCGGCGCTCGACTGGGGTCCCCGCACCTGTGCTGGGCGGAGTCCCCGGGCTTGCGCAGGGGAGGGTCGCCGCTCCGAACATGGCCTCTGCGGGCTAGGTTCTGAAGTAGTTGCTTCAGTAGTTCCGCAGAGTCATGCATCCGCCCGATTCCCGAAGGAGCCGTCATGCCCGAGGCCGTCATCGTCGCCACTGCCCGCTCACCGATCGGCCGTGCCTACAAGGGCTCGCTGGTCTCCATGCGCCCCGACGATATTGCCGCGCAGATGGTGAAGGCCGCACTGGAGAAGGTGCCGGCCCTGAATCCTGGGGAGATTGACGACCTGATGATGGGCTGCGGACAGCCCGCTGGCGAGGCCGGTTACAACATCGCCCGCGCGGTGGCAGTAGAGCTCGGCTACGACTTGATGCCAGGCACTACCGTCAACCGCTACTGCTCGTCTTCCCTGCAGACCACACGGATGGCATTCCACGCGATCAAAGCCGGCGAGGGTGAGGCTTTCATCTCAGCCGGAGTGGAGACGGTGTCCCGATTCGGCAAGGGCGCCGCCGACGGAGCCCCAGACTCCAAGAACCTGCTGTTCGCCGAGGCGGAAGCCCGCTCTGAGCAGGCCGCAGCGGGGGCTGACGAATGGCACGATCCGCGCAGCGACGGCGACGTGCCCGATGTCTACATCGCGATGGGACAGACGGCTGAGAACGTCGCGCTACTCACCGGCATCAGCCGTGAAGACCAAGACCACTGGGGAGTGCGCTCGCAGAACCTCGCAGAAGAAGCCATCAATAGCGGTTTCTTCGCGCGCGAGATCTCCCCGGTCACGTTGCCCGACGGCTCTGTCGCGTCAACTGATGATGGCCCACGCGCCAGCACCACCTACGAGAAAATCAGCCAGCTCAAGCCGGTGTTCCGGCCCAATGGCACCATCACGGCGGGCAACGCGTGCCCGCTGAACGACGGCGCCGCCGCCGCCGTGATCATGAGCGATACCAAAGCCAAGGCTCTCGGGCTGACCCCGCTGGCACGTATCGTGTCGACAGGCGTCTCTGGTCTGTCACCGGAGATCATGGGGCTAGGCCCGATCGAGGCCGTGAAAAAGGCCCTGGCCAGCGCCGGAATGAACATCGCGGATATTGATCTATTCGAGATCAACGAGGCATTCGCGGTGCAGGTGCTCGGGTCGGCCCGCGAGCTCGGAATCGACGAAGAAAAGCTCAACGTGTCCGGCGGCGCAATCGCTCTCGGTCATCCGTTCGGCATGACAGGTGCTCGCATCACAGCCACGCTGCTCAACAACCTGAAGACCCATGACAAGACGTTTGGCATCGAGACGATGTGCGTCGGTGGCGGTCAGGGCATGGCAATGGTCGTGGAGCGGCTCGCCTAGGCACTTAGCCCTGGTGTGCGCACAGATCGCTATTTCACCCGATTCGACGGTCTGGGCGCACACTCGGCCACCACGAAGCCACGAAGCCACGAAGCCACGAAGAAGGGGCGCCCACAACGTGGACGTCCCAGCTTCGTGTCAGAGTTAGTTGTCGTTGAAATAACTCAGCAGGCGAAGGATCTCGATGTACAGCCAGACCAAGGTGACAGTCAGGCCGAGGGCGATGCCCCAGGCGGCCTTCTCCGGCGCACCGGCGCGGATCATCTGGTCGGCGGCATCGAAGTCGATGAGGAAGCTGAACGCCGCTAAACCGATCACGAACAGCGAGAAGATGATCGCGATGGGGCCACCGCTGCGCAGGCCCATACCCTCACCACCGCCGACGCCGAAAATCGCGAGCACGAAATTGAGCAGCATCAACGCCAGCACACCGAACAGCGCCGCAACGATCATGCGGGTGAACTTGGGCGTGACCCGGATGGCGCCGGTCTTGTAGACGACCAGCATGCCGAAGAAAACGCCAATCGTCGCGACGATCGCCTGAGCGATCATCCCGGGTCCGCCGGTCGAGATCATGTTGGCGATGATGAATGAGATCGCACCGAGGAACAGGCCCTCAAGCGCCGCGTAGCTCAGCACGATCGCCGGGTTGTCCTGCTTGCGGCCGAACATTGCGACCAGGACCAGGGCCAGGCCGCCGAGCGCACCGACAAGGGTGAACGGCATCGCCAGGCCGACGTTCTGGGCAACGATGAAATAGGACGCGACCGCGACCGCGGACAGCACAGCCAACGTGGTGCCGGTCTTGGTGACGACGTCATCGATGGTCAGCGGGCGGGAGACACCCGTCTGCTGCTGTTCGGGATACTCCGTGACGTACGGATCGGCGTGTACCGTCTGTGCACCGTAGCCGGCGGCTCCGGTACCGAATTGCGCGTATCCGCCCTGCCCCTTGGGCAAGGATCGAAATACCGGGTTGCTGCTCTCGCGCACCGTCGGTTCCTTCCTGTGCTTGTGGTCAACCTTTGACGAACAAACCCTCAACGGGTGGGGCCCCTAGCTAGTTCCCAGTCTGAGTTCCCGCACCCGTGCGGCCATGTCCACGCAAACCTTACCCGGGCCGCCTCACAGCGGAGCTACCAACTAGATTGCATTCCGTGGACGATAACGAGGATGTCCTAGTATCCGTAGAAAGAGGCGTTGGGCTGCTCACCCTCAACCGGCCCAAAGCGATCAACTCGTTGACCCACCCCATGGTCGGTCGGATTTCTGCGGCGTTGAGTGATTGGGAGAACGACGAGTCGGTCCACGCAGTCGTCATCTCGGGAGCCGGTGACCATGGCCTGTGCGCGGGTGGCGATGTCGTCGCGATTTACCACAGCGCGAAGGCCGGCGGAGCCGAAGCGCGGCAGTTCTGGGCCGATGAATACCGTCTCAATGCCTACATAGATAGCTACCCCAAACCCTTCGTCGCGCTGATGAACGGCATCACGATGGGCGGCGGCGTCGGCATCAGCGCACACTGCAGCGTCCGGGTGGTCACCGAGACGACCAAGATGGCGATGCCCGAGGTCGGCATCGGATTCATTCCCGACGTTGGCGGCACTTTCATCCTGTCGCGCACACCCGGACTACTCGGCATCCACGCCGCTCTGACAGGCGCTCCGTTCACCGGTGCAGATGCCATCGCGATGGGGTTCGCCGATCACTTCGTACCCCACGACCACCTTGGCGCGTTTACCGAGGCGATCCTGAGTGCCGACATCGACACGGCCGTCGCCGCATACGCCGAGGAGCCGCCCCAGAGTCCACTGCTGGCTCAACAGGAGTGGATCGACTATTGCTACGCGGGTGAGACCGTGTCCGACATCGTGGCGGCGCTGCGCGGCCACGACGCCGGACTCGGCCCCGGCCGAACTGACGGCACCGCCGCCAACGACGCGGCTAGCATAATCACCGCACGCTCCCCCGTTTCCCTGTCGGTGACCCTGAAGGCGGTGCGCCGGGCCGCATCCTTGCCCACCCTGGAAGATGTACTGCGTCAAGAATTCCGAACATCGTGCGGCGCACTGCGTTCGCATGATCTGGTCGAGGGCATTCGTGCACAGCTCATCGACAAGGACCGCAACCCACAGTGGTCCCCGGCGTCGCTGTCAACGGTCACCACCGAGGACGTCGACAAGTATTTCGTCTCCGCCGATCCCGACCTGACGTTCGAACCCTGACCCAGACAGGACCACACAGGAGCAGCCATGCCATCCGCCAATTACGAAACGATCCTGGTCACCCGCGAGGGCCGGGTCGCCACCATCACGTTGAACCGGCCGGAAGCGCTCAACGCGCTCAACAGCCAGGTCATGTCGGAAGTCACGGCCGCCTCCGCTGAACTCGACAGCGACGTCGGTATTGGCGCGATCATCGTCACCGGCAACGAGAAAGCGTTCGCGGCCGGAGCGGACATCAAGGAGATGGCGAACCTGTCGTTCGCCGATGTGTTCGCCGCCGACTTCTTCGCCGCATGGGGCCAGTTCGCCGCAACCCGTACACCGACCATCGCGGCCGTCGCGGGATACGCGCTGGGCGGCGGCTGCGAGCTTGCGATGATGTGCGACATCCTGATCGCCGCGGACACCGCGAAGTTCGGCCAGCCCGAGATCAAGTTGGGGGTGCTGCCGGGCATGGATGGCTCGCAGCGCCTGACCCGTGCAATCGGTAAGGCCAAGGCGATGGACCTGATACTGACCGGGCGCAACATGGGCGCCGAGGAGGCCGAACGCGCCGGTCTGGTCTCCCGCGTGGTGGCTGCCGACACATTAATCGATGATGCGAAAGCGACCGCCGAGACCATCGCAGGCATGTCATTGTCGGCATCGCGGATGGCCAAGGAAGCCGTCAACCGCGCATTCGAATCCACCCTGACCGAGGGTCTGCTCTACGAACGGCGACTGTTCCACTCGGCCTTCGCCACCGACGACCAGACTGAAGGGATGAACGCCTTCACCGAGAAGCGCGCCGCGAACTTCGCCCACCGTTAGGGTTTCGCTCATGACCGGTACCGGAGAGGGCGTTGTAGCGACCGAGGGCGCCGCGCCATTGGTCGATACAAATGGTGAGATACCTACCGGGATATCGGTAGCCAAGAAGGCGTGGTGGATTCGGCACTACACGTTCACCGGCACCGCCGTTGGGCTGGTCTTCCTGTATTGCTCGCTGACGCCGTCACTGCTGCCCCGAGGCCCGCTGTTCCAAGGTCTGGTCAGCGGCGGCTCGGGCGCAATCGGCTACAGCATAGGCGTTTTCGCGGTGTGGTTGGTGCGCTACCTGCGATCGAAGGACTCCAGCCCGCCCGCGCCACGCTGGGCCTGGTTCGCGCTCCTCGCCATCGGCGCGGCGGGAATGGCCCTGATGATCTACGGGTTCCATCGCTGGCAGGACGACGTCCGCGACCTGATGAATGTGCCACGACTCAACCTCTGGGACTATCCGCTGGCCGCCCTGCTGTCGCTGGTCACCCTTTTCATACTGGCCGAAATAGGCCAGCTGGTACGCAAGCTGGTGCGCTTTCTGGTTAGGCAGCTGAACCGCATTTCCCCACCACGTATTTCGTCCGTAGTAGTGGTAGCGCTGCTGATTGCGTTGACCATTGCGCTGCTCAACGGCATCGTGGTGCGATCCGCCATGAACACTATCAACAGGACCTTCGCGACGGTCAACGACGAAACCGATCCCGATTTCGCCGCACCGGATACAACCCTTCGCTCCGGCGGGCCCGAGTCGCTGGTCAGTTGGGAATCGCTTGGCCACCAGGGACGTATCTTCATCGACGACGGTCCCACGGTCGAGCAACTCACCGAGTTCAATGGAAGCCCCGCGATCGAGCCGATTCGCGCCTACGCAGGCCTACATTCTGCGGACGGCATCCAGGCGACCGCCAAGCTCGCCGCACGCGAACTTCAGCGCACCGGCGGGCTGGAGCGTGCCGTGGTGGCAGTGGGCACGACAACCGGCACCGACTGGATCAACGCCGCCGAAGCCTCGGCGCTGGAGTACATGTACAACGGCGACACCGCGATCGTCAGCATGCAGTACTCCTTCCTGCCCAGTTGGCTGTCCTTCCTCGTCGACAAGCAGAACGCCCTCCACGCCGGCCAGGCACTCTTCGAGGCAGTGGACGAGCTGATCCGCGAAATGCCCGAGGCGCAGCGGCCCAAGCTGGTGGTTTTCGGCGAGAGCCTAGGCTCGTTCGGCGGTGAGGCGCCATTCCTCGCGCTGAACAACCTCATCGCCCGTACCGACGGTGCCCTGTTCAGCGGCCCGACATTCAACAACGTCATCTGGACCGACCTGACCCGCAATCGCGATCCCGGGTCGCCGGAGTGGCTGCCGATCTACGACAAGGGCGAGAACGTCCGATTCGTGGCCGAACCCCCTAACCTCCAACGACCCGACGACTCTTGGGTCCAGCCGCGCGTTGTCTATCTGCAGCACGCGTCGGATCCGATCGCATGGTGGAGTCCTGATCTACTATTTGCCGAAC